>JAIVTZ010000638.1:0-2667 GCA_049188105.1 Deltaproteobacteria bacterium
CCCGCCGCGAATCATCACGGCGCCGTCGTGGAGCGGGGTTCCCGGGATGAAGATGTTGAGCATCAGATCGTACGAGAAGCGTGCCTCGAGCGGGATCCCGGTGTCGATCCAGGCGGTGAGAGAGTCCCGGCGTTCGATGACGATCAGAGAGCCGATGCGCTTTGACGCCAGGGCCTGTGCGACCAGCGCGAGCTCGTTGATGATCACCGGCCCCTCCTCCGGCCGGCGGCCCCAGCGGAAGATCGCCGTCGAGCCGAACGCCGTCAGCATCCTGCGGATCTCCTGCTGAAAGAGGACGATGATGGCGAAGGGGAGGAAGACCAGGGTTTTCGAGAGGATGGTCGAGAGGGTGATCAGCTTGAGTCCGGAAGCGGCGAGGTAGAGCCCGAGAATGATGATGATGCCCCACAGCATCTGCATCGCCCGGGTGCCCCTGAGAAGGACCAGCAGTGCGTAGATGAGCACCGCGACCGTCACGATGTCGATGACGTCGGCGATCGAGACCTGGAGGTGCGTGATCTCCCGGAGCAGTCCCAACAGCCAGCTCATGCCGTATTCCCAACGACTCGAGTCGCGATCTCGAGGAACTGTGCTGCAGCGGCGGCGTCGTGAACCCGGACCACGGCCTGCGGGAGGTCGATCGCCGGGATCAGCGCTGCGAGAGAGCCGGCAAGGCGGGCCTCGACCGGGGCGCCGGTGAGCCGGCCGATGAAGCTCTTGTTCGACGGACCGATCAGCACCGGGTGGCCGATGGCGCCGAGGCTCGGCAGTGATGCCAACAACGCGAGGTTTCCGTCATCGTCCTTTCCGAACCCGATTCCCGGATCGAGCCACACCCGGTGTGGGGGGATGCCCGCCTCGACCGCAGCTCGCGCGCGCTGCCGCAGGTGTTGGTGGACCTCGGCGACAACGTTGGTGTAGGTTGTGTCTTTCTGCATGGTGCGCGGTTCGCCGCGGCTGTGCATGAGCACGATGCCGGCGCCGCATTCGGCTACCAGCTCGAGCATGCCGGCCTCCGATGCTGCGGTGACGTCGTTGACGAGATCGGCGCCGGCTTCCAAGGCCTCTGCCGCCACCTCCACCTTCGAGGTGTCGACCGAGATGACCGTCTCCGGCCACCGTCGCCGAATCTCGGCGATCACGGGGATCACTCGTCGCTTCTCCTCGGTTGCGGCGACCGGCGCCGCCCCGGGGCGGGTGGACTCCCCGCCGATATCGACGATCGTCGCGCCGCCCTCGATCAGATTCGCGGCGTGGCGCACGGCGTCATCGAAAACGTAGTTGTGTCCGCCGTCGGAGAAGGAATCGGGAGTACAGTTCAGGATGCCCATCACGACCGGCCGAGCCCGCGGCCACAGGCTGTCGAGACGCCCTGGGCGAGTGGACGTCACGGCCTTCCGATCGTGTGCCCGGGACGGTGGGTGGCAGGTTGCTCCCAATTCCAAATTCCTAACTCTCAACTCTCAACTCTCAACTCTCAACTCTCAACTCTCAACTCTCAACTCTCAACTCTCAACTCTCAACTCTCCCAAAGTGCTTCCCGTCACTCCGATTCCGACGCCTCCGCATCGCTCTTCTGTTTCTGACGCTTGATGGCCTCGACATCGAGGTCCGAGTGCTCGGCGAGAAGATCGTATATCCGGTCACCGTCGAGGACCTCGTCTTCGAGAAGAGCCGCGGCGATCGCCTCGAGAACTGCCTGGTTGTCCTCGAGGAGGCCACGAGCCTCCTCATACGCAATGGTGATGAACTTGCGGATCTCGTCGTCGATCTGCGTTGCGGTGGTCTCGGAGTAGTCCTGGTGTCGAGTGAACTCCTTGCCGAGGAAGATCGACTCCTCGCGCTTGCCGAAGGTGAGTGGGCCCATCGCCGGGCTCATGCCCCACTCGCAGACCATCTTGCGCGCCAGCTCGGTCGCGCGTTCGAGATCGTTGCCCGCGCCGGTGGTCATTTTTCCAGAGCCGAAGATCAGCTCTTCGGCCAACCTCCCCCCCATGAGCACCTGAAGATTGGCCTCGAGGTAGCTGCGCGGGTAGCTGTAGCGGTCTTCGAGAGGCAGCTGTTGGGTGAGGCCGAGCGCCAGCCCGCGCGGAATGATCGTCACCTTGTGCAGCGGATCGGCCTCGGGAACCAGAACGGCGACCAGCGCATGACCGGCTTCGTGGTAAGCGGTCATGCGTTTCTCCTCTTCGGACATGACGAGGGACCGCCGCTCGGCGCCCATCATCACCTTGTCCTTGGCGAACTCGAAGTCCGCCATGTCGACCTTCATCTTGTTGAAGCGCGCTGCGCGCAGGGCCGCCTCGTTGACCAGATTTGCGATATCGGCGCCCGTGAAACCCGGCGTCGATCGAGCGAGGACTGCCAGGTCGACGTCCGAGGCCAGGGGGATCTCCTTGGTGTGGACCACGAAGATGCCCTCCCGGCCCCTGACGTCGGGATGGTTGACCACGACGCGGCGGTCGAAACGACCGGGTCGGAGCAGGGCCGGGTCGAGGACGTCGGGTCGGTTGGTCGCAGAGATGAGGATCACACCCGCGTTCGACTCGAATCCGTCCATCTCCACGAGGAGCTGGTTGAGAGTCTGCTCGCGCTCGTCGTGGCCGCCCCCGAGACCCGCTCCGCGGTGGCGGCCAACGGCGTCGAACTCGTCGAAGAAGATGATGC
>JAIVTZ010000639.1:0-2666 GCA_049188105.1 Deltaproteobacteria bacterium
GATCAACCCGCCGCTCAACGCGCAGCTGATCCGCAACCTGCTGATCATGGCGCACGCGCTGCACGACCACATCGTCCACTTCTACCACCTGTCGGCCCTCGACTGGGTGGACGTGGTGTCGGCCCTCGACGGCAATCCGCGGACCACCGCGCGTCTGGCGGAATCGCTCTCGCCGTGGCCCGGAAACGGCGTCAAGGACCTCACCGCAGTCAAGGAAAGGCTCGCCGACTTCGTCTCCAAAGGCCAGCTCGGCATCTTCACCAACGGCTATTGGGGCCACCCGGCGATGGACCTTCCGCCGGATGTGAATCTACTGGCAGTGACCCACTACCTGCAGGCCCTCGAGGCGCAGAAGGCGGCCAACAAGATCGTGACCGTTCTCGGCTCCAAGACGCCCAACATCCAGAACCTCGCGGTCGGCGGCGTGGCCAACGCCATCAACCTCGACAACGAGGCCACCCTCAACATGGCGAGGCTCTACCAGATCAAGGGCTACATCGACGAGGTGAAAGCCTTCGTCGACCAGGTGTACTTCGTCGACGTCGCGGCCATCGCCGCCATGTACGCCCCGTGGCTCGGCTACGGCGCCGGGGTCACCAACTACCTGTCGGTGCCCGATGTGCCTCTCAACCCGGAGGGCACCGAGTTCGCCATGCCCGGCGGCGTCATCATGAATGCCGACCTCGGCAGCTTCCGGGAGATCACGTCGTTCAACGACGAGCTCTTCCGCGACAACATCGTCGAGGGCATCGCCCACTCGTGGTACGAAGGTGACGGGGACCTCCATCCCTGGAAGGGGGAAACGGTCCCCGCGTACTCCGAGTTAGACCATGAGGGCAAGTACTCCTGGGTGAAGTCACCGCGATTCGAGGGCCAGCCGATGCAGGTGGGTCCGCTGGCGCAGGTGCTGGCAGGGCTTGCCGCCGGAGACGAGCTCACCACCAAGTACGCACTCGAGTTCCTCGACGTGGCGGGCACGGTGGCCGGTGTCAAGCTGACCCCGGCGGTGCTCCACTCGACCCTCGGACGCCACGCGGCGCGCGCCATTCGCGCACGAGTGATCGCGAACCAAATCATGGGCCAATGGGAAGCGCTGGTCGGCAACATTGGCGGCGGAGATACCGACATTTTCACCCCGTTCGAGTTCCCGACGGGTGAGATCCAGGGCTTTGGATTCCACGAGGCGCCACGCGGCACGCTCTCGCACTGGGTGGTCATCGACGACGGCAAGATCAAGAACTACCAGTGCGTTGTGCCCTCGACCTGGAACGCCGGACCGCGGGATGCCGAAGACCAGATGGGACCATACGAGGCGTCGCTGGTCGGCAACCCGATTGCCGATCCGGAACGGCCGCTCGAGGTGCTGCGTACCGTCCACTCGTTCGATCCCTGCCTGGCCTGCGCGATCCACACCCACGATCCGGATGGGAAGGAGAGATCGAAGGTACGAGTGCTGTAGGTATCGCAATCTTGATAATCCGGCCGGAGGCATCGCCTCCGGCCTTTTTTTGGCCAGATACCAGATGCCAGATGCCGGATGCCAGATCAGGCGAGGTTTTTGAATCAGCGCATCATTTTGAAATCGGTAGGGTGGGTGGATCTGGGATCCGGTATCTGGCATCTGGACGGGAGAAGTTGAACCGGTGCTCTATCCAACGGCGTTTCGCTCTGGCATCATCATCCGATGACTGAGATGAAGCCCATCCGTGTTCTCGGTGTCGGCAATGTGTTGTGCACGGACGACGGTCTCGGGCCGTATGCCATCAAGGTCCTGGAGGCGCAGTACGAGTTTCCCGAAGGCGTCGAGGTGATCGACGTCGGCACTCCGGGGCTCGACTTCACCCCCTACCTCGCCGGTGCTCGGGCAACGATCGTGCTCGACACCGTGCGCGGTGAGGAACCCGCCGGCACCCTGCGTCTGCTCCGCGATGGAGAGATCGTCGCCAAACCGGCCCCCTCCCGTATGACCCCTCACGAGCCCGGGCTCCGCGAGGCCATGATGGCGACCGAGCTATCAGACAGCAGCTCGGAGGAGATCCTGCTCATCGGCGTGGTGCCCGAGACCACCGGCCAGGGGACCCGGCTGACGGAGGCGGTCAAGGCGGCGGTACCGAAGGTCGTGGCGAGGGTGGTGGAGGAGCTTGAACGGCTGGGCCGGCCGGCGGTGCCTCGTGACCCACCCGGCGAGCTCGAGATCTGGTGGGAGTGATGGCGATGCATCTCAGTGAAACCTACGAACGAGCCCTCATCATCCTCATTGCGCTTCACAGCATCATCGTCGGCGTCATGCTGCTTTTTTTTGCAGAGTGGGCGATAAAATTCGCCGGCTGGTCGGGCGCCGACCCTATCTTCTTCATCTGGCAGGCCGGCATATTCCACTTCGTGCTCGCGACCGGTTATCTGGTGGAGTACTCCCGCACACAGACCATATCCCTGCTTCTGATCGCCAAGACCACAGCCTTCGTCTTTCTAATAGGCGGTAGCCTGCTCGCCGAGACGCCGTGGTCGGTGTGGTTCTCGGGGCTAGCGGACGGAGCCATGGCGCTGGTCGCGTTTCTGGTTCATCGGGCTGTAACGCGCGACGGCACGAACTGAGGCGTTTCTACACGTCTACACGCGCGAGTCAGTGCTTGTGCTCCGGGGAGGCGCTGCCGCGAGAGGATGCC
>JAIVTZ010000640.1:0-2665 GCA_049188105.1 Deltaproteobacteria bacterium
GACAGCCACATATATGTCGGTATCGGGGTCGGCGATAATGTTGTTTTCTCGTTTGAGTTTTCCGGCAATAGCTTGCCTTAGGTCTGCAAAACCTTTGGCCGGCGGATAGCGGGTATACCCTTCGTCCAGGGCCAGCTTGGCGGCATCCCTGATAAATTCAGGCGTATCAAAGTCGGGTTGGCCGATGCCCAGGGACACTGGGCGGGCGGGGACACCATCCTCGTTCAGACCGGCGATCTCATGGACGGCGGAGAGCACGTCCGCGCAGTCCTCGATCTCTTCATGCGGCTCCAGGAAGAGGCCCCCGCCGGCGGCGGCCGGGTGATCGTTCTCATGGGCAACCACGAGGCCATGAACATCCTTGGCGAGCTTCGCGACGTGAATTACCTTGCGTACCAAAGCTTCGCCGGCCCGGACTCCGAGGCCCTACAGCAACGGGCACTCGATGATTACGTCGCCTGGCGGCAGAGGCGGGCCAAGGCCGTCGGAAGCGGTGAGTTCGTCTCCGACGAGAACTTCAAGACCGACTGGCTCGCAACCCATCCCGTCGGTTGGGTCGAGTATGTCGAAGCAATGGGGGCCGAAGGCGAGTACGGGAAATGGCTGCGGACGTTGCCCGTAGCTCAACGGATGGGTGACGTCGTATTCATCCACACGGGAATCAGCCCCGAAATGAAGGGAATGGATGTGGAGGCCATCAATCGGCGCGCCGCCGAGGAGATCGGAGATTATGACCGAGACCGCGCGTCGATGGTCGCAGACGGGCTCTGCTTGCCGACCTCGTCCGCCCGCGAGATGGTCGCCGTGATCACTCTGAATGGCCGCGAGGTGCTCATCGACGACCAGACGGATGAGAATCAATAGACGGTATCCCGAAACAGAAAGTTACACCACACCGAACGCAACAGATCCCCGGATCCACCGTATGCCTTCAGTGGACCTCAATCTGTGCTATCTATATCGATAAGAAAATGCGATAGAATCTCAATTCTTCATGGGCGTCATTCGCCGCCTGGTTTCGAAGGTGGCGTTTGCGCCCGCAAACCGAAAGGAGACATTGTGTTGAGGAACAAGTTCACAGGGTGGATGGCCGTCGGCATCTCGGTTCTCGGGTTGAT
This sequence comes from Deltaproteobacteria bacterium, assembly GCA_049188105.1. Classification (GTDB taxonomy): domain Bacteria; phylum Acidobacteriota; class Thermoanaerobaculia; order Thermoanaerobaculales; family Sulfomarinibacteraceae; genus Sulfomarinibacter. The sequence goes on from JAIVTZ010000640.1 coordinate 1,119, forward strand.
CGCCTGCGGTGGCGCCCAGCAGCCCGCCGGCAAGGGCGGAGAGGGAAAGATGCCGATCACGACGGCATCGGAGGAGGCCCGCGCAGCTTACCTCCAGGGGCGGCAGCTGTTCGAAGATCTCCGCTTCACCGACGCACACGAGTACTTTCTCGAGGCGGTACGAGCCGACCCAGGCTTCGCCATGGGCCACCTCCGGGTCGCCAACACTTCCTCCACGGCACAGGACTTCTTCGCCGCCATGCAACGCGCGATCGAGACGGCTGATGCCTGCAGCGACGCGGAAAAAATGCAGATCCGCGCCTTCGAGGCAGGGGTCAACGGCAATCCCGATGTCCAGCGATCACAGCTCGAGGCCCTGGCAACAGCCTACCCGCGTGACGAGAGGGCGCGCAACGCATACGCCGTCTTCCTCTTCGTCCAGCAGGAGGACGAGGCTGCCATTGCCGAGTACCGGTCGGCGACCGACATCAACCCCGACTTCGCGGCCCCCTACAACCAGCTCGGCTACGCCCTACGGAGAGTCGGGGACTACGCCGGCGCCGAGGAGGCGTTTCGACGCTACACCGAGCTCATCCCGGATCAACCAAACCCCTACGACTCCTATGCCGAGTTGTTGATGAAGATGGGACGCTTCGACGAATCGATCGCAAAGTACGAGCAGGCCCTGGAGGTCGATCCCAACTTCGTGGCGTCGTACGTCGGCATCAGCAACAACCGGATGTTCATGGGCGAGATGGACGAGGCCCGCGCGACGCTTGACAGGCTCGAGGAGATTGCGCGCACCGACGGTGAGCGCCGGCAGGCGTGCACCTGGGCCGCCGTCTCATACCTCCATGAGAACGACATCGAACGAGCCCTGATCGAGGTCCGGCGGCGGTACGACATCGCCGGCGAGACCGACGATCGCGCGGCGATGTCCGCCGATCTCAACATGATGGGCGATGTTCTCCTCAGCGCGGGGCGTGCCGAGGAGGCCGCCGAAGAGTACGAGGCCTCGGTTGAGATGATGAAGACCTCCGACGCGACGGACGAGGTCAAGCTGGCCACCAAGCGTAACCACGCGTTCGACATGGCGAGGGTCACCCTGTGGAGCGGCGATATCGAGGAGGCCTCCGAGCTTGCGGCCGCCTACAGCGAAGCGGTCGCGGCCCATGGCATTCGCTTTGAAATCAGGCAGTCGCACGAGCTCGACGGCATGATGGCACTTGCCCGAGGCACTCCGCAGATCGCGCTTTCGGAATTCGAGCAGGCTAACCGGCAGAACCCGCGGGTGCTGCTGCTCGAAGCGCGCGCCCAATCCGCCGCCGGTGACGACGAAGCCGCGCGTGCAATGTGCGAGCAGGTCATCGACTTCAACCAGCTCAGCGTCAACCTTGGCTACGTCCGTGAGCAAGCCCGCGATTTGCTCGAAACTCTCTGATCCATACACGCCAACCCGGCGGGGTAATACCAAATAGGCCCCGCGTTTGCGGGGCCTTTTTGGTAGGCGTTAGGTATTAGGTATTAGGTATTAGGTCATCGCACTTCATCGACCGAGGCGGTCGGAG
>JAIVTZ010000641.1:0-2663 GCA_049188105.1 Deltaproteobacteria bacterium
TGCCGGATGAGATGTACCAAGCTCTTGATGCTCTGGTGCTTGCGAAAAGCGGACGCATACCACTGGTATGTAGAGCATTTTCGCAAGTGGCCAGAGCGCAAGAGCTTGGTGCAGATCGCCGGTGAGAATCGTTCATCTTAGGGTGTAAACTCCCCGCATGGCCTGCCAAACCCGTTTTGCACTGACGATCGCCGCACTCCTCCTCACGGGGGTGAGCGGAGGCACCGATCGGGTGGAGATCATCATCGACAACTCGGCCGCCATGTGGGGTGCGGTGGGCGGCAAGGAGCCGCGGGTCATCGCCCTGCGGGAGGCGTTGGGAAGCTTCGCCGTTTCCACGAGCATGCTCAACGACGATCTGGAGATCGGGTTGCGGACGATGGGCGGCCGTCACGAGCTGATCGACGACGACGCCTGCGACGACACCGGACTCATTTTACCGTTCGGTCCCGTCGAACCCACCCAATGGCACGAGGCCCTCGGAGAACTCTTCCCGCGCGGCAGACGGCCGTTGGCCCGCGCCGTGACCGCAGCCCTGGACGACCTCGCCGAAACCGGCGGAAGGATCGTCATCATCACCTCCGGAAGCGACGAGTGTGGCTCAGATTTCGCCACGACGCTGGCCGAGCTCGCCGAGAAAAACGCCACGGTCGACATCCGGATCGTCGGTCTGTCCATGGACCGGAAAACCACGCTCGCGATGACCACCGCAATCCCTATCCGAAACCTGTCAGACGCCGCCGCCCTCCTCGACAACCTATTCTGGGCGGTCTACTCGTCCGAGACCCCTCCCAGCCAACCGATGGACATGGAGGTCCATCTGTCCCGCGACGGGCAACCGGTCGCTGAAGCCGAGATCATATTTGCGGCCGCCTTCCAGGAAGAAACATGGGCCACCGAAATCTCTGACGGCACCGCTCGGATCCGCCTCCCGGCCGGCCGGTACCGGGCACATCTCACGGAACCGGATTTTGCGCCGGTCGCGCTGGCGGGCATTGTCCACTCCGCCAACGAGGATATGATCGACCTGGCTCTCCACTCGACCCCTCCCGCCACCCTTGCCGTGGCGCCGGAACGCCCGATCGCCCATGGCAGCGCCCTGGTGCAGTTCTGGGGCGCACCCGGGGACGCCGCATGGGTGACGGTCGCCCCCGCCGAAGCCCCGCTGGACGCATATCTCGTGCGAAAACCGGTCACCGGCTCGTCGGGCATGGCGGAATTGAGGCTCCCCGGTCTGACCCGAAAGCTCGAGGCACGCCTGGTCCACGAAACGAGCGACGGCGTGTTGCAGCTCCTCGGACGGGTCGGGTTTCAATGCAGCCACGGCCCGGCAACGATCGAATGCCCCGAGAAGATCGAGAGTGGGACGCCGCTGGTGCTTTCTTGGAGCGCGTCGAACCTGCGGGGAGATCACATCACGATCTCTCTCGCCGACGGGCCAGTGGAGGATTACGCGGCGTGCATTCTGACCGAATCCGAAGGCCCTGTGACCCTCACCGCACCGATCGTGCCGGGTGCATACAAGGTCCGCTACATCTCGAGCCTTGGGAAGATTCTCACGAGCTCCACCCTCGAGGTCTTCGAGGTGTTGGCGACTCTCGAGGGCCCCGCCGAAGTCTCTGCCGGTGAGGAGGTCGAAGTCACCTGGACGGGTCCCGACGGTCCCCAGGACTATCTCAGCATCGCCGAACCCGAGGCGGAGAACGAGGCCTACCTCGAGTGGGCGCTGACCGGCGAGGGAAACCCACTGCGCCTGCGCGCACCACGGCGCACGGGCGACTTCGAGCTTCGGTACGTAAGAGCCGAGGACGGTGAGGTCCTCGCGCGACGGCAGGTCACCGTGGTAATCGAGGCAGTGAGTCTCGAGGCGCCGCCTGAGGTCGAGGCCGGTTCCAGATTTGTGGTGGAGTGGAGCGGAACACCCGGAGGCGGCGATTTTATCGCGATCGCCAAGGAGGACTCCGCGGCAGGCGAGAATTTCGACTGGTCATACACGACCGCAGGTCGCCGTTTGACTCTGGCCGCACCATTCCATCCGGGGCGCTACGAGGTGCGCTATGTCTCAGGATCGGAGGTCGAGATCCTCGCCCGGAAGCCTCTGATGGTGCGATGATGGGGTGAGGATTGCCAAAGATGAGCGGTTCTACCGGAGGAGATGTTTTCAGGTATAGGTCGATGCGTGGGATGAAGAACCCGCCTGATGTTGTTTCCAAGATGTGCGTGACAGTGGCTCGGATCTCCGGCGACGGCGTAACCCTACGATGCAGCGGGCAAAATTCGAGTCGTAAATGATGTCACACCGAGGTAATTCAATGAGATTCAAGCACATTCTTTTGATTCTGCCGCTACTGGCGGCGTCCACTCTCCACGCCGAGACCACCCCTCTCGCGCTCACCGCGCACGTCCAAGCCCTGGGCAGGGGCACCGACGGCACGGTCGTCGGCGTGGTCTTTCAAATCGCCCCGGAGGACCGTGACAGGGCCGGAGACCGGGTGCGGGTGGTCACGACCCTACGCGTCGGCGATGAGATCGTGGACCGGCAGAGCGCGGTGGTGGTCCTGGATCCGGACGGGTCCGCGATGCTGTATCGCGAGTGGGACCCGGGCACCTACAAGCTCCTGATCTCGATCTCAACCCTCAGTGGAAGCGTCTCGGGGGTGTGG
>JAIVTZ010000642.1:0-2661 GCA_049188105.1 Deltaproteobacteria bacterium
GCCAGCGTCGTCACCAAGGCGATGACCGCGACCACCGTGGTGGAAGTTTCCATCGAGGAGTCGAAGATCCTGGTCGAAATGGAGATCGGGGTTCCCGACCTCCTGGCCTTCGGAAATCTCCTGCCCGACGAGATACGCGCCGGAATCGGCCTGGAAGCGGAACCCCTCAGCGAGCGGCTGGTCCGGTTCTTTCGCGAGGACTTCGTAATCCGCGCCGACGGAGGGCCTCCCCTCCCCGGACGGGTAACCGACATCGAGCTACGGCGCCGCGTCCCACGCGACGAGCTTACCGGCGAGCCGCTTCCCGCCACCGAGGGCGAGAGCGAACCAGTGGTATTCGTGGTCCTCGAGTACGCCTTCAGCGGTCACCCGGACACTCTCACCTTCCATCCGCCGACCGCCGGCGGCGCCTTCCCGACCGCCAATATCGGTTTCATCACCTACCACATGGGCCTTCCGGTAATGGACTTTCGATACCTCGGCGCCGAGTCGACCATCGACCTCGACTGGGATGATCCGTGGTTCTCGAAGTTCCGCAACCGCAACCTGTGGCGGCAGTACGACTCACCGATGAACGTCTTCCTCTACGTGGAGCCCTACGAGGTGCGGGTGGAGATCATCGCCCGGCCGCGCGATGTCCAGCGATGGGAGGATGTCGGGGTTGGTGGGCTGAAGGCCATCCCGGTAGATATTCAAGAGGATGTGAAGCAACGGGTGGCGGCTTTCTTCGCTGAGAACCTCGACCTCACGATCGACGGCGAATCCATCAAGCCCGCTCTCGATCGCGTCAACTTCCTCGAGCGCACCCTCCGCACATCCACCGTGATCAGCCCGCCGCGTGAGCTCGACGCCGCCTCAGCCACCCTCGGCGTGATCTTCCTCCAGCCGACCACGGGTTATCCGCAGGAGGCCAACGTGACCTGGAACCTGTTCCCCGAACGGGTCGCGAGAATACCGGGCGCCGCCACCGATGAGGCGGGTCCCCTCCGGTTCTTCCTGGTGCCAGATGACAACATCCTGTGGTGGAAGAACTTCCTCAAGAACCCGACGCTGCCGACCCTGGTCGATGTCGAACCACCCCCCTCCCTCCTCCTTCGGGGGGCGATGTACCTCGGCTGGCTTGGAGTGGCCGTTTTGGGGCTGCTCGTGATCCGAAACGGCATTGCCGTCGCCCGCGGCCGGGGAACGTGGATGCGAGTCGTCCTTGCTGCCGCCCTGCTGGTAGCCGTCGCCGGAGGCGCCTTCGCCACCACCCGCTCGGCCAGCATCACCGACCAACGCGCAGAGGAGATCGTCTCGGCGCTGCTCCACAACGTCTACCGAGCCTTCGACTTCCGCGACGAGGAGACGATCTACGACACCCTCGCACACAGCGTCACCGGCGATCTCCTCACACGCACCTACATCGAGACCCGGCGCGGGCTCGAGCTCGCCAGCCAGGGCGGCGCCCGCGCCAAGGTCCAGGAGATCGAGATGCTCGAGGTGGATGCAGAAAGGGAGAGCACTGGCTTCCGGGCCACATGCACATGGAACGTCGCCGCCTCCGTCGGCCACTGGGGACACATCCATCAGCGTCGCAACCAGTACGTCGCGGAGCTGACGATCGAGCCGGTCGACGGAGTCTGGAAGATCACGGGATTGGAGCTGATTGAAGAACAAAGGCTATGAGGCTTTGAGTCCTCGGTCGAAGCTTCGTTCTCTCCCGACGGTCGCATTCGGGTTCGCTCCTCGTCGCACGGAGCTTTCTTGCAGAAATTCTGAATTTCTGATAGTCTGATATTCGGAGGTGCGGACATGACCGACCTGATAAGTCGCATGGGCAAACGGGGAACAATTGTCGTGCCGGCGGAGCTCAGGGAAAGATACGGCCTCGATGAGGGAGCACTCATCATCGCCGAGGAACGAGAGGACGGAATTCTTCTCAGACCGGCCGTCGCCGTTCCGTTGGAGGTCTACACACCGGAACGTCGTGCCGAGTTCCTCCTGACCAACGCCGTCAACGACGAGGACTATCGTGAAGCTCTCGAGGAAGTGCGGGCGATGGGGCTCGACCCCGACAACATCCCCCACCGTCAGCCGGGCGGGTAAATGGCGGACCGGTTATTTCTTGACGCCAACGTGCTGTTCTCTGCTGCCTACCGCGAACGTTCCGGGCTGCTCAAGCTCTGGGAGGTGCCTGAGGCTCAGGTAATCACGTCACGATACGCCGCTGCGGAGGCTCGCCGCAACCTGTCCACCCGGGAACAGCAAACGCGTCTTGACGCTATCCTGGAAAAGACCGAACTGATTGACGAGAGCGACCCGAGGACCGTTGACGACGAAGAACGACTCCCCGAGAAAGACAGGCCCATTTTGCGCGCGGCCGTGCTCGGCAAGGCGACGCATTTGATCACCGGCGATTTCTCCCACTTCGGGCGATTCTTCGGTGAACCTCTCCAAGGCGTGATCATCATGCCGCCCGCCGACTACCTGCGGTCGAGAGAGACGAGCTAGTTCTCGTCCGGAAACGGCGCTTTTTGGCAATCTCGACGTCAGGCTGCGGATTTTCTTGTTCGGCGTACAGGAGTACGCCTCCGCGCAAATCCTTGCCTTCCTTGACCTTGCACAAAAATAGCACGTTTACGCAAAGAGAACTGCGCCGCCCCCCAACGGAGTTTTGGG
>JAIVTZ010000643.1:0-2660 GCA_049188105.1 Deltaproteobacteria bacterium
CGAGTACGCCGCACAAGGGAATCCGCAGTCTGACGACGAAATTGCCAAAAAGCGCCGTTTCTGGACGAGAACTAGCCTGGGGCGTGAGCCCCAGGAACACGCCGCTCCACAAACATCCAGCCCTGAAGGGGCGGCAGATTCTGACCTGCGGCGTGAGCCGCAGGATGCGACGACGGAATGTCTGTCGCCGCTTCGCGGCTCCCGTATTGTTGCTGACGCCGATATCGTGAGGCTCACGTCCCAGGCTATGGGTCTTCCACCACTACGCGGTTTTCCACCAAACCACCTGGTCGACGATATGGCTCGATTTCGATTCCATGTATCATCGAGGGCACAATGACAACGCTCCACATCGTACCCGCCGAGGGCGAGCCCTTCGAGCACGCCCTTGAAGGCGACTCGCTGGTGATCGGCCGCTCGTCACGCTGCGATCTCGCCGTCTCCGACCGGTGTCTCTCCCGCCAGCACGTGCGGATCTACAAGTCCGACGACGACTGGCTGGTCGAGGACATGGGCTCTCGCAACGGCACGCGCCTCAACGGCTCGATGATCTCGGGGCCGACGCCCATCACAGCCGGCGACGTGATCGACGTCTCGATGTCGCAAATCACCTTTGGTGGCAGTGGAGGGGCCGAGCAGCAGCGATCCTCCTTCGACGAAAGCCACACCATCTTCCGCGCCGCCACCGAAATCATTTCCGAGTCCGAGCGCGAGTTTAAACGGCCGTCGGACTCCGGGACAAAGGAGCTGCGCCAAGCCGCGGACCAGCTGCGAGTCCTGTACGACGTCCACCACACTCTCGACCAATCGACAACCGCCGAGGAGCTCCTCGACCACGTGCTCGAACGCGTTTTCGTCCACCTGCAACCACAGCACGGCGCCATCTTCCTCAAGGACGGCGACAACCTGCTTCGCGCGACCAGCCGTTCGCAAGTCGCCGGCACTGACGAGTTCCCCGAGTCGACAAGCCTCGCCACCGAGGTCATCGGCAAGGGCCTGGCGGCCGTGGTCCACGACACCTCAACCGACGCCCGCTTTGCGGCCGCGGAGAGCCTCCTCGACGCCGGCGTGCGAACCCTGGTCGCAGCGCCGCTCTTGACCCCCGAAGGCGCCATCGGCATGATCGTTCTCAGCTCCACCCTCACCACTCGCCTGTTCGGCGAAAACGATATGGAGCTGCTGGCGGTGGTGGCCTCGGCGACCGGTTTGCGCCTGCGCAACCTCGCCCTCGCCGAGGAGGCGGCCGAACGCAAACGGTTCGAGCAGGAGGTAAAACTCGCCCGCCGCATCCAGGTGGCGCTGCTGCCGACGGGAAACCCGCATGTCGCCGGGCTCGAAATCCACGGCGGCAATATCCCTTCGCGGGGGGTCTCGGGGGACTACTACCAGGTCGTCGAACGACCGGAGGCCAAAGAGGTCGCGGTGGTCATCGCCGACGTGTCGGGCAAGGGCATGGGCGCATCGCTGCTCACTATCTACGTGGATGCGCTGATCAACGCCTACCTCGGCGAGAATCTCGAGCCGGCGGAGATCTTCAACCGCGTGTCGCCACAGATGAACGCCAAGACACCCGTCGAGTCATTCGCGACCGCGTTCCTCGGCATTTTTTCGGTCGAGACCGGCAATTTCAGATATGCGAGCGCCGGTCACGACCCAACGATCCTGGTGCGGGCCGGCGGCGAGGTCGAAATGCTCATGCCCACCGGGATGCCGCTCGGTCTGATGCCGGATGCGACGTACACGGGCTCTGAAACCTCGCTCGAGATCGGCGACTCCCTTGTCATGTACACCGACGGCATCACCGAGGCAGCCAACCCCGAGCAGGAGGAGTTCGGGCGCGAACGGCTGATCGAGGTCTGTCGCGAGCACCACGCCGAGTCGCCGAAAGAGCTCGCATCGTCAATCGAAGAGGTGGTTGACGCCTTTGTCGAAGGCGTGCCCTACCACGACGACCGGACGCTGGTCATCGTACGCCGCTTGCGGGGCTGACATGCCCTCCCTCCCAACCAGTTTGCGATAGGATGAGTCCGGACAGGATTCCGGAAAATGCAGGACCTCATCGGCACCACCCTCGGGCACTACCGCATCGTTGAGAAAATCGGCGAGGGCGGGATGGGCGTGGTCTACCGTGCACATGACGAACGCCTCGATCGGGATGTAGCGATCAAGGTGATCCATGAAGCTGTGGCTCAGGATGCCGACCGCCTCGCCCGCTTCGAGCAAGAGGCAAAGGCAGTCGCCAAGCTGGACCACCCGAACATCCTCGCCATCCACCAGCTCGGCACGCACGAGGGCTCGCCCTTCATCGTGACCGAGCTGCTCGACGGCGAGAGTCTCCGCAAGCGGATTCCGCCGGGCGGCATGGCTTGGCAGGAAGCCGCCGAGATCGGCGCCGCGGTGGCCGAGGGACTGGCCGCCGCCCACCGCAAAAACATCGTCCACCGCGACCTCAAGCCCGAGAACATCTTCCTCACCTCGGACGGGCGCGTGAAGATCCTCGACTTCGGGCTGGCGCGGATCGTGCTGCCCGCGGATGAGGAAGCCGACACGGCGACCCTGACTCCGGGCGGCACGGCGGCGGGCGTCGTCATGGGCACCGTCGGATACATGTCCCCCGAGCAGGCCGCGGGGCGCCCCGTCGACACCCGGAGCGATCTCTT
>JAIVTZ010000644.1:0-2657 GCA_049188105.1 Deltaproteobacteria bacterium
ATCCACCCACCTCCTCGGGTTGGTTTTGAGTTTTTCTGTTTCTTTCGTGATTGTGGCGGCGTGCCCCGAAGGACCGACCCCTAATGTAGAATTCTCGGGGGAGATGGGTACCAAACCCGAAATCCCTAACCCAATCGCTGCCTCACGTCCAGCCACCAGGCTCATCCGCGGGCAACCAACACCAAGGCCCGACACGCCTTTCCTCGCGCCGTCAAATTCGAAATTCGAAATTCGAAATTCGAAATTTCGAGGGGGTGCCGGGTGGGAATTGAGAACTGAAAATTGAGAATTAAGAATTGTCCGCTATGTACACCGCTCCCGGCTCGATGACCTTGCCGTTTGGCAGGTACTCGAGGCAGTGCGCCATCCACCCGGTCTGGATGGCGAGACAGAAGGGGATGGGAAAGGCGCTCGCAGGGAGACCGATGGGGTGGTAGAGCAGACCGGTGATGCTGTCGACGTTGGCGTAGATCCCCTTCGCGCCCAGAGCGCCCTCGACCTCCTCGCGCAGGGCGAGGTAGGTGTGCCAGAGCTTTTCCTCGCCCCGTGACGCGAGCAGAGCCTCGGCATAGGGTTCGAGAGACCGCACCCTGGGATCGGGACACTTGTAAACGCGGTGGCCGAAGCCGGGGAAACGATGGCCGCGCGCAAGCGCCTCGCGTGCCCACTCGCGAGCCTCTTCCGGTCCCTCGAGCCGTTCCAGCATCTGGAAGCTGAGCTGGTTGGCGCCGCCGTGACGGGCGCCCGACAGCGCGCCCATCCCGGCCAGAACCGCTGAGCCGAGATCGGCCCCGGTGGAGATCACGATCAGGGCCGCGAAGGCCGCTGCGTGGAGTCCATGCTCCGCCTGCACCACCAGGCTCGCCTCGAAGGCCTCGAGCGCCTCCTCGGATGGCGGTTGCCCAAGCGCCTGGTGGAGAAAATTCGCGGCGTAGGAGAGATCATCGCGCGGCGCCACCGGCGCCAACCCCTGGAGGTGGCGAATCGCGCAGGCGGCGAGACCGGCGGTCCAGCTCAAAATCCTCGCCGGGCGCCGCCACTGGGCGTCGAGCTCGGTGTTCTCAGGCTCCGGAATGTGGCACGCCGCAACCGTCATCATGGTTCGGAATTGGGCCAGCGGATGGGCGCGGGCCGGTACCCTCTGCAGGGCATCCAGCGCGTCGTCGGGAGGGTGGCGCCAGCGCACCAGCTCCGTGGTCCATTCGTCCAGGCGCCGCGCATCGGGCATCTCGCCGAAGAGAATGAGGTAGGCCACCTCTTCGAAGCTCGCCCGCCCGACCAGTTGCTCCACCGGGTAGCCGCGGTAGAGCAATCGGCCCCTGATGCCATCGACCTCGGCGATCGCGGTGTCGCCGACGACGAGCCCCGCGAGGCCGCGTCCGTAGGTTTGCTCGGCGCACACTGGGCTGTCGCCGATCATCGGAGGTCGCGCTCCACAACGCCCACGTAGCGGCTCAAAGGCCGGTAGAGCCTTATGGTGTCGAGGGCTTCGCTGACCAGGGCCGCCATCCCCGCCATACGGCCCACGGCGATCAGACACGGGGCCAGTGGCGGTTTGGCGCCGAGGAGGTGAAACAGCAACGCACCGTAAAAGTTGACGTTGATGAACACCCCTCTGGGAGCGAGCGCGCGGGTGGCGGCGCTCTCGACCGCACGAGCGATCTCGAAGAGCTCGGACCGGCCGCGGCTCCGCGCCATCGCCGCCACCTCCTTGCGCAGGATGACCACCCGGGGGTCGGGCATGTGGTAGGCGCGGTGGCCGAAGCCGGCAATCGTCCCCCCGGAGTCAACGGTCTTTCGAACCCATGTCTCGGCCGCGCCGGGGTTGTCGAGCGGGAGCAGTTGATCGAGCACCGACTCGGAGGCGCCCCCCGTCTTCGGTCCGCGCAGGGCCGACAGCCCGGCGACGATGTTGTAGTAGGGATCGGCGAGACACGAGGCCACGACCATCGAGGTGAAGGTCGGGGCGTCGAGGCCGTGCGCCGCATAGAGCACCCACAGCAGATCGAGGGCCTGGATCTCGTCGGGCTCGGGCCGGCGGTCGTTGAGGGCCGCGAGCACCCCCTCGGCGAGAGAACAGCCCTCCTCAGGCGCTTTATGCCCGAGCTGGTTGCGGTGACGGCAGATCTCGCCCACCAGAGACGCGACCTGACCGACGATCCGCAGCTCGCGCCACTGGCGCAGGCCTGCGAGATCGTCGTCCACCGACAGCTCGTGGCAGCCGAGCGCCGAGACCCCGGCGCGCAGGATCCTCGTAGGGTGGGTCGAAGGGTCGAGGGAGCGCACCAGATCGATCACATCGGGGGGCAGCACCCGGCTCGACCGCACCTGGCGCCGAAAGTCGGCGAGCCCTTCGGGATCCTCCTCGGGTCCGCGCCCGGTGATCAGGAGGTGGGCCGAGGCCTCGAAGTCGGCGGGGGAGGCGAGGGCCTCGATGGGTACTCCACGGTAGGCGAGCTCGCCCGACGACGGGTCGAGCCACATCACCCGCGTCTCGGCGGCCACCACCCCGGCGAGACCCGGACCGACGTCGGTGGTCACCGGCCACTCCAGACGTGTTGCCCGCCAGTCGAATGAGCCGCTGAGTGTTTTGAGCTTTGTCACTGCGGCAGGATAACCTTTCGGATTTCGGATTTCGAATTTCGAATTTACGGCGC
>JAIVTZ010000645.1:0-2648 GCA_049188105.1 Deltaproteobacteria bacterium
CTCTTGTGGGGCAGGCGTCTCGCCTGCCATGCGATGGGAATTGAGAATTGAGAATTGAGAATTCAGGTCAGCGTCTCCGCCACAATCTCCACCGTCCGTGTGATGTCCTCATCGCTGATGTGGTAGTGCGTCACCATTCGGATGCTGTCGCGGCCCAGCGGATGGCACAGGACGCCTTTGACTGCCAGCACGGCGGCGAGCTCGGCGGCATCCATGGGCGCGGTGTCGGCGAGCGAGAAGAAGACGATGTTGGTCTCGACCGTCTCGGGGTCGAGGACGATGCCTGGAATCCCGGCGAGGCCCACCGCCAGATCGTGTGCGCGCCGGTTGTCGTCGGTGAGCATCGGCAGCACCTCGTCGAGGGCGATCAGACCCGCGGCGGCGATGATGCCGGCCTGGCGCATGCCGCCGCCGAGCATCTTTCGCACTCTGCGCGCCTCGGTGATGGTGTCGGTATCGCCGACGAGCATCGATCCCACCGGCGCGCCGAGGCCTTTCGAGAGGCAGAACATCACCGTGTCGCAGCCGTCGGCGAGCTCGGCGGCGGTCATGCCCAGGGCCGCCGCCGCGTTGTGGATGCGAGCCCCGTCGAGGTGGACCGGGAGGCCGTGACGGCGGGCCACGGCCACGAGCTCGGTCATCCGCGCCGGTGGGGTGACCCTGCCGCCCGCAAGGTTGTGGCTGTTTTCCAGCACCAGCAGCGAGGTTGGCGTCCGATAGCCCGCCGGCGGCTGGATCGCGGCCTCGACCTGCTCCGGATCGAGGATGCCGTCCGCCGTCTCGACCGGGCGGGGGAGGGCGCCCGAGATGGCGGCCATGGCGCCCATCTCGAAGTTGAAGACGTGGGCGCCGGCCTCGGCTACCACCTCCGAACCCGGATGGGTGTGGATGTGGATCGCGATCTGGTTGCCCATCGTGCCGGTCGGCACGTAGACCGCCGCCTCCCGCCCCATGAGCTCCGCCGCCCGCTCCTCGAGGCGGTTGACGGTGGGGTCCTCACCGTAGACATCGTCCCCGACCTCGGCGGTCGCCATCGCGTCGCGCATGCTCTGAGTAGGATGTGTTACCGTATCGGATCGTAAGTCGATTGTGACAATGCTCATGGGGGCATTCTACCCGTTCCGTTCGGCTTGACTTCTGTTGTGAGCAAAGTTAGGATTCGTTCTCATGAATGAAGACAAGTCTAATGATATCTTCATTTTCCCAAGATGGACGTGGGTCCTGCGACCCGCAATCGCCATTGGTGCGCTCGGCGGGCTGCTCTATGCGAGTGTGATCGTGGCATTTGGTTTTTCACCTTGGGCAACGGACGTCGGTTATGCCCCGGTGCAACCCGTTCCCTATAGCCATGCCCTGCACGTCGGCCAGCTCGGAATGGACTGCCGGTACTGTCACAACACCGTCGAGCACACCGCCGCCGCCGCGATTCCGCCGACCCAGACCTGCATGAACTGCCACACGACGGTGCGAGCCGCCTCGGAGCGATTGATCCCGGTCTTCGAGAGCAACTCGACGGGCATGCCGGTCGAGTGGATCCGGGTCCACGATCTGCCCGATTTCGTCTACTTCAACCACTCGGCGCACGTCCGCCGGGGTGTCGGCTGTGTATCGTGCCACGGGCGCATCGACACCATGGAGGTCGTGACCCAGGTGAAGCCGTTGAGCATGGGTTGGTGCCTCGAGTGCCACCGCGAGCCCGAAAAACACCTGCGCCCAGTCGAGTTCATCACCCAGCTCGATTGGGTGCCCGAAGACGATCAGCTCGTCCTCGGCCGGCGGCTTCGCGAAACGTACAACATCAACCCTCCCCAGGATTGCTACACATGCCATCGATGAAAGCTATGACCTATTGGCGAAGCCTCGACGAGCTCGAGCAGACCGCGGAGTTTCGAGAGGCCGTGCGTCGCGAGTTTCCAAACGACGACTGGGACCGGTTGCCGCCGGCCACCCGGCGCCAGTTTCTCAAGGTGATGGGCGCCTCCTTCGCCCTCGCCGGTTTGACGGCGTGCCGCTGGCCGAAGGAGGAGATCGTTCCATTCGCCCACCGCCCCGAGGGGCGGACACCGGGCGTTCCCCAGCGCTTTGCGACCTCGATGGAGATCGGTGGGGCAGCGCTCGGGCTATTGGTGACCTCGTTTGACGGCAGACCGATCAAGGCCGAGGGCAACCCCCTCCACCCGGACAGCCTCGGCGCTCTCAGCGCCGTCGCTCAGGCGGACATCCTGCAGCTCTATGACCCGGACCGCAGCCGCCGGCTGCTGCTGCGCGAGGGTGGCCAGGAGTACGTCAAGGACTGGAATGATTTCGAATCCCTTGCGGCCGAGCGGTTCGCCCAAGCCGGCGCCGGCGTGGCGGTGCTTGCGGGCGCCTCCTCGTCGCCGACCATGGCTGCGCTACGTGAGAGATTTCTCACCGCCCATCCCGACGCGCGGTGGTACGAGTACGAGCCGATCTCCCGCGACCACGAGCGTGAGGGCACGCGGCTGGTTTTCGGGTCGATGGTTCGTATCCACCCTCATCTCGGCGGGGCGGAGGTCGTGGCCTGCTTCGACGCCGACCCGCTATTCGACCACCCGGCGGCGTTGCGGCTGGCGCGGGAGTTTGCTGCGGCCCGCAACCCCGAATCGGGAAGCGGCGCCCGTCTCTAT
>JAIVTZ010000646.1:0-2637 GCA_049188105.1 Deltaproteobacteria bacterium
GATCTACCCGCCGTACGACGACACCGCCGTCCGAATCTCGTTCTGGGGGGACGTGGTGGAGCGCATCGAGCGCATCGACCCGGTGCGCGGCGCGGCGATCGAGGAGCTCGATCGCTTGCCCGTCTACCCCCGCACCCACTACGTGACGCCGCGGTCGCAGCTGCTTGTGGCGATCGACGGCATCCGCGCCGAGCTCGACGAGCGTCTGGCCGAGCTCAACGACCAGGGCAAGCTCCTCGAGGCGCAGCGGCTTGCCCAGCGGGCCAACTTCGACCTCGAGATGCTGACCGAGCTCGGCTACTGCCAGGGCATCGAGAACTACTCCCGCCACATCACGGGCCGCGCTCCCGGCGAGCCGCCGCCAACGCTTCTCGATTACTTCCCGGACGACTTCCTGTGCATCATCGACGAGTCCCACGTCACCGTGCCCCAGGTCGGCGGCATGTTTCACGGTGACCGCTCGCGCAAGCAGAACCTGGTCGACTTCGGCTTTCGCCTGCCGTCGGCGCTCGACAACCGGCCCCTGACCTTCGAGGAGTTCGAGGACCGGATCCGGCAGGTGGTCTTCGTGTCGGCCACGCCGGGACCGTACGAGCTCGCACACTGCGAGGGGGAAGTGGTGGAGCAGCTGATTCGCCCCACCGGCCTCATCGATCCCCAGGTCGAGGTGCGGCCGGCGACCCACCAGGTGGACGACCTGCTGGCCGAGATCCGCACCGTCGTCGCGCGCGGAGAGCGAGTGCTCGTCACCACCCTCACCAAACGCATGGCAGAGGATCTGAGCACCTATCTGGCCGAGGTCGATGTCCGGGTTCGCTACCTGCATTCGGAGATCAAGACCCTCGAGCGCTCCGCCATCCTGGCCGATCTCCGCAAGGGGGAGTTCGACGTGCTGGTCGGTATCAACCTCCTGCGTGAGGGCCTCGATCTCCCGGAGGTCTCGTTGGTGGCGATCCTGGACGCCGACAAGGAGGGCTTCCTACGCTCCGAGACCTCGCTCATCCAGACGATAGGCCGGGCGGCGCGCAACATCGAGGGTCGAGCGATCCTCTATGCCGACCGCGAGACCGGGTCCATGCAGCGGGCGCTGTCGGAGACTCGGCGCCGACGCGAGAAACAGGCCGACTACAACGACGAGCACGGCATCGAGCCCCGGACCATCGTCAAGGACGTGGCGAGCCCGTTGCTGGCGATGGCCGAGCTCGACTACTACGGCCCCGGCGCCCGGCTCCTGCGGGTCGCCGACGGCGATGGAGACGACTTTCCCGAGGACGCCGTGTCGCTGAACAAGCTCATCGTCGAGCTCGAAAAGCGCATGCGGGCTGCGGCCAAGGCGCTCGAGTTCGAGGAGGCGGCGCGGCTCCGCGACCGGCTCAAAGAAGTGCGAAGACAGCAGATCTACAAGAGCTGAATTCTCAGTTCTCAATTCTCAATTCTCAATTCCAGCCCACCCTCCCCACGTGATTGGAAGGGTCGCAAACAATTGAGAATTGAGAATTCAAAACTGAGAATTGACGCGTTAGGCGATTCGCACGGCAATGAAGCCGAGGTAGGCGACGAAGAGTGCGAGCATCGAGGCGGCTTCCCAGCGGTTGATGCGGCCGTCGCGGAGGACGACGAAACCCACGACCAGGGTCGCCGCGATGAGAATCGGGATGTCCCACAGGATCACGTTGACAGGCACGGCCGCGGGCCGGACGGAAAAGGCCGTCCCGACCACGAGACCGAGGTTGAAGACGTTGGAGCCGAGAACGTTGCCGACGCCGATCTCGCACTGGCCCTTGAGGACCGCAGCCACCGAGGTGGCGAGCTCCGGCAAGGAGGTCCCGAAAGCAACCACCGTGAGACCGATCAGGGCCTCGGAGATGCCAAAGCGCTTGGCGACCTCGACGCCGCCGATGACCAGCATTTCCGAGCCCCCGACGAGGACGGCGATGCCGACCACGGTGAGCGCGATCTGACGCACCGGCGAGCCTGTGACCACTACGGGGGTTTCGGCGCCGGTGTGCCGGGCCTGGGTGATAGCCGTGACCAAAAAGATCACGAAGATCGTTAACAGGAGCAGGGCGGTCGGACGCGAGATCCAACCGTTGTGGGCAAATACGATCAGGATAATCGCGGGGATCAGCCCGAAGAGAAGGTCCCGGTACAGGAGCCGCCGTTTGCCGACAACGTGGATCGGAACCAGCACCGCCGCCACTCCGAGCACCAAAAGCAGGTTCATGATGTTCGAGCCGACCGCATTGCCGAGGCTCAAGCCCCCGCTGCCTCTGAGGGAGGCCATCAGCGAAACGGCAAACTCCGGCATCGAGGTACCGAACCCGACCACCGTCAGACCGATGACCATCGGCGAGATGCGGAGACGGAGGGCGAGCCGAGAGGCGCCCTCGACCAGCCACGACCCGCCCAGACCGAGGCAGACGATGCCGCCGGTCATGAGGAACCAGGGGAGAAGGGCTTCAAAGGTCACAACGCGGGGAATCCTATCATTGCGGGCCGGAAACGGTTTCAGGGCCGGCATGTCGAGGCAAGTAAAGAGTTAAGAATTAAGAGTTTAGAGTTAAGAGTTAGGAGTACAGCCCACTCTCAACTCTCAACTGAGCCTCTTGCAAAAACCCGCTCGTGGGCGGTCTCGCG
>JAIVTZ010000647.1:0-2635 GCA_049188105.1 Deltaproteobacteria bacterium
GTGGCGAAGAGATCCGACTGGTCCGCGGCGATGTCCTGGATGATGCCGACGGTCGAGATCGCGTCAAACGACGGCAGCGAGTTTCCCAGGCGAACCATGGTCTCCATGTGGCTGCGGGCGAATAGAGCAATTTGGTCAGTCATCGGGTCCTGGTAGTTGAGCGCCGTCACGCCGATGCCGAAGCGGGTCTCGGCACCGTCCCCGAGACGGAAGGCTGAGTTCCCGCGACGGTCGTAGATGTCGATGCTCGACGGGGCGGCATCCATTGCCCGCTGAACCAGGTCTGCCGGGATGCGCACTCGGTCGTCCTCGGCCGTTGCGCCCGCCTGAATGAAAGCCTGAACGGCTCGCTCCGAGTCGACCTTCAAGCCCACAGAGGACAGGATGTGGAGAGAGTAGTCATGAACCTGGTTCACCTGCCGCTCGTTCAACACCGTGATTCGGGGACAAATGTTCTGTTCGTTGCTCATCTTTTCATCCTTACCCGAATCATACGACAGACGCCCGCCTCGGAACGCCTCGGCCGGCCAAAGATCCGGTTGGTCTCATAGTCAGCACCAGCTCATTCGCTCGGCGGGACTCGACGCCGCATGGTCCGGCCTCGATGGAGTGGAAGTGCCGGTCACGGGGGGCTTTTGGTAGACTCTGGCGGGCAGCCGCAAAACCTCGTCGATACTCCGTACCGCTTCGAAGGAGGATGATTATGGTGATGTTTGTCTGCGAGTCGGAGGACCGCTCGAAGGGCAACGTGAAGCAGGCTGTGTTGCTGCTCTTGGCGCTGCAACTTCTGGTGATACCACTGCACGCCACGGACGTCTATGCCCCCGACCGACCGGAGCCGGGGTCAGTGGAGGCCATCGCACGATTCACCACTGATCCGCAATTTGTCAGCCCGTGGGTCGCGTATGTGCCGGAGGCCGACGGGGTTCCCTCGCCTTCCGACTTCCTTGGACGGATCATGGGTGCGGCCGGTGAGTTGACCCGGGTGGAGGAGATTGCCGGCTACCTGGAGGCGCTCGCAGAGGCCTCGCCGCGGGTGTTTCTCGAAACCATCGGGCGGACCGAGGAGGGACGAGAGATCCTGCTCGTCGCGGTGGCGGATGAGGAGGGCATTCGCTCCCTGGCGCAGCTCAAGGCGGCGACTGCCGCCCTGGCCGATCCCAGAAAGACCGATGTCCGGCGCGCCGAAGAGATCATCGCCGGGGCGAGACCGATCTTCTACATCAATGCCGGTCTCCACGCCGATGAGACGAGCAGCCCGGAAGCGGTCCTGGAGCTCGCCTACCGGTTGGCGGTCTCCGAGCAACCGATGATCCGCCGGATCCGCGAACGGGTGGTGGTGCTCATCAATCCGGTTTCGAACCCCGATGGGCGAGCCAAAATGGTGGACTGGTTCTACCGCTATCTGAAAGGCAAGACCGACTACGACAGCTTGCCCCGGCAGTCGCCGCCCTACTGGGGGCAATACGTCTTCGTGGACGCCAACCGAGATGCCCACCAGCAGGCCCAGGAGCTGACGAAGGCGATCTACCGCATGTTCTGGGACTATCACCCGACGGTCATCCACGATCTGCACGAGGCCTTCGCCCTCCTCCAGACCTGGAACGGAACCGGCCCCTACAACCCCAACCTGGACCCCATCGTCACCAGCGAGTTCCTGGAGATGGGCTTTCACGAGGTGACGAGGATGACCGGGCTGGGCATGCCGGGGGTGTGGACCTGGGATTTCGGCGAGGGCTATGGCCATCACTACGTGGACTCGATCGCCCTGAACCACAACGCCATCGGGCGGGGCTACGAGACCTACGGCAACGCGACCGCCGAGACCGTTCGGCGGGTGCTCGATCCCGCCGAGACCACGAAAACCTGGTTTCGGCCCTGGCCCGCCACGAGCCCCCTGCAGTGGTCGATGCGTGACAGCGTGAACTACACCGAGACGGGTCTGCTCGCGATCCTCGATTACACGGCGATGAACGCATCCGAGATGCTCCGCAATTTCTACCGTAAGGGCTACAAATCCTGGCAGAAGGGCGTCGTTGGAGATCCGTACGCTTTTGTTATTCGCGAAGACCAGCCGGACCGCCGCCGGGTCGTCCAGATGGTGAACCTCCTGAGGCGACAGGGTATCGAGGTCGCTCGAGCCGAGGAGGGCTTCACGGTCGAGGAAGGGTCTTTTCCCGCGGGCAGCTTTGTCGTTCGCCTCGATCAGCCCTACCGCAACTATGCCGTCGACCTCCTGCTGCCGCAGGACTTTCCGTTCGACGACGAGCACCTGCCCTACGATGACGTCTCGTGGGCGCTGCCGGTGCACTACGGTGTCGAGACATTCAGAATCGATGATCGACGCATCGTCGATGTGGACCTCGAACCGGTTGTGGCAGAGGTCCGGGCGACGGGTCGCGTCATTGACCACGGCCCGGTGTTTCTTCTGCGGGACACCGGCCAGGAGGCTCTGCTGGAGGCGCGCTACCGGCTCCGGGACTTCTCGGTGCTGGTTGCCGAAGAGGCGTTTGATTCCGGATCTCTGGAGTATCCGGCCGGCTCCTGGATCCTGCCGTCGCAGCCGGGTCTCGAAGAGGCGCTCGATCAGCTGGCCACGGATCTGGCTCTCGACTTCGAAAGTTCACTCTCGATT
>JAIVTZ010000648.1:0-2624 GCA_049188105.1 Deltaproteobacteria bacterium
AGACCCTGCTGACCGACAACGGTTGGAGCGTGCGGACGGCGAACGATCCGAACGAGGGAATTGCTCTCGCCCAGGAGACACCGCCCGACGTGATACTCCTCGACGTGATGATGCCGGAGCGCGGGGGCTTGAGCACGCTGATCGCGCTGCGCAAGGACGAGCGCACCGCCAAGGTGCCCGTGGTCCTCATCACCGGCATCCAGGAGACCCTGACCGCCGACTTCGGCAATTTCCTCGACCGCTTCAAGAAGTACCACCCCGACGCCTACCTGCAAAAGCCCGTCAAGGAGGCCGAGCTGCTTCAGACCTTGGAGTCGGTCACCAGCCGCAGCGGCCACGAGGCCGCCTCGCCCGCGTAGTCGACGCCCACTCTGGGCACACGCCGCACCCGGTTCTCCGGAATCTCGACACCGTCATCACAGATTCGCAGGGTCGATTCGAGTAAGCACAGGTCGATACCGTCGTCGGCCCGGGTGATGGCCAGGGCCTGGCAGAGCTTGCCCGGCCCGTCGGTCAGCGATCTCTCCCCCACCCGCGGACCACGCCTCAATCGCACGAGATCCATCCCCTCCACCACCTCGCCACCACGGACGAGCACCGCCTCCGGCCGTTCCGGACCGACGGTGACGACGTTGAGACAGCTGTGGAGACCGTACACGAGATAGATGTAGGCATGGCCGGCCTCGCCCCACATGGTCTCGGTACGCCGGGTGCGTCGACCGCCGAAGGTGTGGCACGCGGGGTCGTCGACTCCAAGGTAGGCTTCGACCTCGGTCACCCGGAGGGCGACCGCGCCATCGGGACGATCGCGAATCAGGAGCTTGCCCAGGAGATTCCTGGCCACGTCCTCGGTGGGACGCTGGTAGAATTCGCGCGCAAGGACTGGGGGATACGACATGAGTTCAAGCGTTTGCATCACCGGAGGTGCGGGATTCATCGGCAGCCACATCGCCAAGGCGGTGGTGGCGGCCGGCCACCAGGTCCTGATTGTGGACGACCTCTCGAGCGGCCGCAAGGAGAATGTCCCGGACGGCGCCGAGCTCGCGGTCCTCGACGTGCGATCGGAGGAGGCCGGGCGCCTGCTGGTCGAGCGCGAGGTCGAGATCCTGGTCCACCACGCGGCCCAGATGGATGTCCGGCGCTCGGTGGAGGACCCGGTCTTCGACGCCGAGGTCAATATCATCGGTCTTCTCAACCTTCTGGAATCCGGACGCCGCGGATCGTTGCGCCAGGTCGTCTTCGCCTCCACCGGCGGCGCCATCTACGGCGAGCAGGACGTGTTTCCGGCCGACGAGAGTCACCCTGCACGGCCGGTCTCACCCTACGGCGTCGCCAAGCTGGCGTCGGAACGCTACCTCTTCTTCTATCACTGCCAGTACGGCCTCGACGCCACCTGCCTGCGCTACGCCAACGTCTACGGCCCGCGACAGAACCCGCACGGCGAGGCCGGGGTGGTGGCGATCTTCAGCCGCAAGCTCCTCGACGGCGAGAACGCTGTCATCAACGGCGACGGTCTGCAGACCCGGGATTATGTCTACGTCGACGACGTGGTGCGGGCGAACCTCGCCGCCCTCGACCGCCCGGGCTTCGCCGTTTACAACGTCGGCACCGGGGTCGAAACCGACGTCAACGCGCTCTTCGCGCACATCGCCGAAGCCGCCGGCTACGACGCCGCTCCCGCCCACGGGCCCGCAATGGCCGGCGAGCAGCGACGATCCAGCATCTCTTCCGAGCGTCTTCTCGAGGAGCTGAAGGTGGCGGTGGACACGCCGCTGGCGAAAGGCATCCCGGCCACGGTCGACTGGTTTCGAAAAAGCTGACGACGGTACCGCGCCCCGTCTTGACTTTGGCCCGACATCGAGGCACAGTCGCCATCGATACCGGGTCGCTCAACTCGGCCCGATGTGGAGGTGACATGGCTCTCGAACTCGACTTTTCCAAGCTCAGCGGCACCGATATCCTGGACATGGCGATCGCCATCGAGGACGAGGCCCAGCTTTACTACGAGCAGCTCGCGGACTGGGTCAAAAAGGGCACCAACGGCGAGGCGGCCGATTTCTTCAACCGCATGGCGACCCGCGAGGAACGCCACCGCCTACAGATCGTCGCCCAGCGCGAGCGTCTCTACGGCGACGCACCGGCGTCGAACGCCGCCAAGGTCTCGTGGGCGGTCGAGGCCCCGGATTACGACGCCGTGCCCAACGACATCAGCCTTCGCCAGGCCTTCGAGGTGGCGATGGACGCCGAGACCCGCGCCGAGGCTTTTTATGCCGGCGCCCTCGACTACGCGGCCGATGACACCCTCACCGATCTCTTCGAAGGGCTGCGCCTGGCCGAGGCCGAGCACAAGCGGCTGCTCGAGGAAGAGATGGCGCGGCTGCTGGGGTAGCGCCGGGAGGGTTCAGGGCGCAGGGTGCAGGGCACAGGGCTCAGGGCTCAGGGCTCAGGGTACAGGGCACAGGGCCCGGCCACCCACTCACCAGATACTCGATACTCGATCCTCGACTCGTCACGGCATAGCCCATAGGGCGAAGCCGGATCCGTCCACCCACCTCTTGACAATACGTTTTCAGAAATTAATTTTTGTTGCATCGAGCATAGAGCATCGAGCATCGAGCATCGAG
>JAIVTZ010000649.1:0-2620 GCA_049188105.1 Deltaproteobacteria bacterium
CGAGTCCCTCCTGACCTCGTGGCCGCGGCTGGTGCGCTGGCAGACTCAGGACGCGGACGCGGCCCAGCTCCGCGATCAGCTCCGTCAGGCGGCCCGGACCTGGGAGGAGCACGATCGTGCGCGGGATTACCTGTGGACGGGCAAGGCGTACCGGGAGTTCTCCGTTTGGCGGGAGAACTACCCGGGTGGACTTACCGAGATGGAGGAGGAGTTTGCCCGGGCGATGACAGCCCACGCCAAACGGCGAAAGCGCAGGCGGCGGATCGCCGTGGCCGCGGTGATCGTACTTCTCGTCGCCGGCCTCGCGATCGTCGGTTCCTTCTGGCAACGGAGCGTCCGCGAGGCCCGCCGCGCCGAGGCGGCCAATCTCCTGTCCCAGGCGCAGGTGGAGCTCGAGGCGTACCCGTCAGCCGCAGTGGCCTACGCCACGGCGAGCCTCGAGCTTTCGGACAGCCCCGAGGCTCGGCGCATGGCCCTCAGGGCACTCTGGAGAGGCCCGACAGCGTTTGTTGTCAACGAAGATCGTTCTTTCAGAATCGCCTTCAGCCCTGACGGGCGCTGGCTTGTTCAAGCGACGGATGCTGCCCCCTACCGCCTCCACGTCATCGGTGGCGACGGGAGCGATGTACTCTTGGACGACATACACGGCGGCCGGGTGGGTCTTCACATGGACAGAAAGTCGGGTCATTTCGCGACGTGGCCTTGGGGCAGTGCCGACCCCTGGGCTTTGTGGTCAGCGCCGGAGAAAAGACTTCTCGCCAAAGCGGACCATGGTGGGTCGCCCTACAACGATGACGAGTCGCCCGGGTACCCTGGTAATCCCGGCTTTCCCGTATTTGATTTGAGGCGGCAGCGAGTGTTGCTGATGGGATTGGGGGACGATCGATTCTCCGTTGAGGCCCTGGGTTTCGACGGCACCTCCGAACGCCTCGGCACGCTGCCGTTTGACCTTCGCTTGGCAGCGCGTTGCGCTGATGCCACCAACAGCAGGTGGTTTGAGGTATCGAAGGGTCAAGGTGTATACGTGATCGAGTTCGGAGATCACGGGCTGTCAGAGCCGCGGCGCATCGAACCACTCGAAGGCCCAGTCGTGGGCATCGAATGCGACCCCCTCGGCCGTTTCGTTGCTGCGCATTACGAGGACGGGCAAATTCGCCTGTGGGAACCGGACGGAGAATCACCGCCAAGGGTGATCCAGGGGCCGTCCGGAATCACTGGACTCCGCATCACGACCGACGGGTCATTCCTCGCAGCAATCAAACGAGAGCAAGGCGAATTTGAAATTTGGATCTGGTCGCTTGAACCAGAAGAGCCCGCCCTACTGCGCCACATCGACCTCGGAAAGACCTCTGGGGAACTACGACAAACCTGGACGCTCAATACCGTCCAACGTCAGCTCGTGACCGTCCCCCGCGCGGACCCGGGGGTTCGACTCTGGTCGCTGTGGGCGCCCGCCGATGCCGAGCCCGTGATCATGCAGCGTGGTGACCTCGGCTCTTCAAGATCCATGGAGATTCATCCGTCGGGTGGTTGGTTGGCCGACGCCGACATAACCGGTTTGACCCTCTGGCCGGTGGCGCGGCCCTACCCGATCGTGATCAAGCGATACGAGAAGGTATCGGACTTGGCGTTCGGGCCCGACGGACGATGGCTCGCGACGAGCAGTTCTAACCTAAGCGGTACTGTCCGCATGTGGCGATTGGAGGGCGACGCCCTGCCGCCGGCCCGGATCGTGCATGAAGCCCGGACTTTTGCCTACGGTATTGCGGCGTCCCCGGACGGGAAACAGATCCTGCTGGGGACCCACGACAAGGGTGTTCAACTGCTTTCCCTCGACGGTGGGCCTCCA
Organism: Deltaproteobacteria bacterium; assembly: GCA_049188105.1. Lineage (GTDB taxonomy): Bacteria > Acidobacteriota > Thermoanaerobaculia > Thermoanaerobaculales > Sulfomarinibacteraceae > Sulfomarinibacter. The sequence goes on from JAIVTZ010000649.1 coordinate 1,850, forward strand.
CGCACTCTACCCGGCGTCACACAAGTGGTTTTTGGAGTAGCGTTTAGCCCCGACGGGCGATTCGCCGCCGCCGCCGGAACTACAGAGAAAATATCCTCCAGTGTCATCCGAGTCTGGGAACTCTCCTCGCACGAGGAAGTGAATGTGTTCGATCTCGGTGACGCCCGCGCCTACTTCATTCAATTCACCGAGGACGGGCACCTTCTGTCCGGAGGCCGCACCGGATTGCTGAGATGGAACCTGGAAACCGGTGACAGCGACCTGCTGTACGAGGGAATTACGGCAGCGGTGACTGCAGACGGGCGCAGGGCGCTCCTCACGAAGGCGTCGACATCTGACGGTACCAGGCGGGCCCTTCTTTTTGTCGACCTCGAGACCGGCGCCGAGACACCTCTCGATACCCACGGCGACCGCGTTCGTTCCGCGGCCCTCGATGCTGCAGGGAAGATCGTCGCAACCGGTGATCTCGATGGAATTATTCGTGTGGGGCCGGTCACCGGCGAGGAAGCCCACATGCTTCTTGGTCACTCGGGCGCCGTCGTCAATGTCGCCTTCGATCCCCGTGGCCGCTGGATCGCCTCGTCTGCTGGAACAGAGGTCCGCCTCTGGCCCATGCCCGACCTCTCCAAGCCCCCGCTCCACACCCTCCCGCGCGACGAGCTCATCGCCAAGCTCAAGACCCTCACCAACCTCCGCGTCGTCCGCGACGAGGAATCCTCGACCGGCTGGAAGCTCGAGGTCGGGCCATTCCCCGGGTGGGAGACGGTGCCG
>JAIVTZ010000650.1:0-2618 GCA_049188105.1 Deltaproteobacteria bacterium
TCGGAGGCATGGCGTGAGCGCGCAGGAGCAGGGACAACACGCGGGAGAGCTCGAGACGTCGATCCTGCGCGCGCTCGCGCCGGGCCGCGTGGCGATGCCTGCGGCGGCACCTGGGCTCCTGGTGGGCGAGTCGGACGCGCAGGAAGTCTTCTATCCCAGCCTGCGCGAGAACGCGCCGAGCGGCGTCGTCGGCGATCCGCGGCGCGCCGACGCAGGCCGCGCCGACAGCTATCTCGAGGCGTGGACGGACGAGCTGGTCGGGTTCTATCGCTCGCGCATCGCGAAGTAGCGCACGTACACGAACGGGACGAAGAGCGCGTAGTACATCTGGTTCGGGAGCATGCGCAGCGCCCACCCCTCGTCGACGCCGAGCAGGATCACCAGGTCGGCCTCGCCCAGTGATCGCCACGGCTCGGCGAGGAAGGCGGAGACATCGGCCTCGATCCCGAGGTCGAAGTAACTGGTCTTCACCACCTCGGACCAGCGCCCACCGGTCTGATGCTGGACCTTGATCGCCATCCCCTCGGTCTGGAGGATGGCCAGCGCCCGCGGCAAGATGCGATTGAGGAAGAGCGAGCCCTGGCTTCCCCCGAGGACCAAAAGGCGCGGCGGGTCGTGCGGTTCCACCGCTTCGATCTCGAAGAAATGGTGGCGAACCGGGTTACCGGTCCACTCGGCCGGGAGTGACGGGAAATGGGCCACCGCATCGGCGAAGCCGCAGCAGACAAGGTCCGCCCACGGTGCGAGGAATCGATTGGTCATACCTGGGATCGAGTTCTGTTCCTGGAGGACCATCGGCACCCCAAGAAGACCCGCCGCGGCAAGACCTGCTGCCGAGGCGTAGCCACCGACGCCCACCACCGCCAGAGGTTCGAGTTCCAGCAGGGTCCGCACCGCCGTTGTCACGGCTCGCGGCAGCAGCGTGACGGCGCGGGCCGCCGCCGCCGGACTCCGGGCCTGGATTCCTTCGAGATCGACCAGGGTCAAGGGTAGATTGCGCTCGGGGATCAGCTCGGCCTCGAGACCACGGCGGGCGCCCAGCCAGTGGACCTCGACTCCGAGGGACTGAAGCTCGGTGGCCACGGCGAGCCCTGGGAAGATGTGACCCCCGGTGCCCCCGCCGGCGACAACCACACGCCGACTCATACGCTCGCCTCCCGCGACAGGTTGAGCAGCAGCCCGACCGACGCCAGGGTGACCACGAGATCGGTCTTGCCGTAGCTCACCAACGGCAGTGGAATACCCTTGGGCGGCAACAGGTCGAGGCAGACAACCATGTGGATCAAGCTCTGGACGGCGAAGGCAAAGGTCAGACCGAAGGCGAGCAACGCCCGGTCGGGCGAGGCCAGACGGGAGGCGATTCGGAGCCCCCGCCAGGTGATCAGCGCGATGAGTCCCAGCAGACCGAGCAGCCCGATCAGACCGAGCTCCTCGCCGGTGATGGAGAAGATGAAGTCGGTGTGCGGCTCGGGCAGGAAGAAGAGCTTCTGCATACCGGAACCGTAGCCGCGGCCGAACAGCCCGCCGCTGCCGATGGCGACCAGGCTCTGATAGCTCTGCCATCCGGCGGCCGCGTCCGCCCCCGAGTCGAAGAACGCTCGCACCCTCGCCAGCCGGTAGGGCGATCCGAGAATCGCCGCTACCAGAGCCATCGCGCTGAAAACCACGGGCGCCACGAGGAGCTTGAGCGGCATGCCCGAAACGAAGGCCATCGCGCCGAAGACCACGAGCATGAGAGCGGCTGAGCCGAGGTCCGGTTCGAGGACGATGACCGCGGTGGTGGCCATACAGACTCCGGCGACAACCGCCAACCGTTGCCACGGCCAGCCTTCCCTCCGAGCCTCGTCGAGGAGAATGGCGAGGAGCATGATCAGCGCCAACCGCACCACGACGGAGGGCTGCAGCGAGATGCCGGCGATGTTGATCCAGCGATGGGTGGCGGCCACCGGCGGCTGGGCAAACGTTGCCAACAGCAGCACCCAGCTGGCTGCAACCGCACCCGTGACCAGGCGGCGATCGGTGAGGAGTGAGCTGCGCAGGTGCATGCACACGACCAACACTCCGAGGCCGATCATCGCGGTGGCGGCCTGCCAGGTGACGAAGTAGGAGCCCGGACGCCCGTAACGTTCGGTGGCGATCAACCACGAGGCCGACGCGAGGATGGCAAGCCCGATCGCGGTCTGAAGGACGGTTGCCCCGAGCAGAAGGCGGTCGAAGCGCTGCCTTATGGGCACGACGCCACCTCCTCGCGAGCGAGATCTGCAAAGCGGTCGCCGCGCTCGCCAAAATCGGAGAACTGGTCGAAGGAGGCGCAGGCCGGAGCGAGCAGCACCCACTGTCCCGGCGTCGCCGATCTTCGAGCGCAAGCCACCGCCTCGTCCAGGGCGTGGCAGTTTTCCGACGACGCCGTTCCCTCGAGAGCCTCACCGATAGCCGGCCCGTCCTCGCCGATCAGGTAGAGCTTGTCCACCGCCCGCCGCACCTCGGCCAGCAAGACTGAAAAGTCCTGACCCTTGGCCTGACCGCCGAGGATCAGATGCACCGACCCGTCGGGATAACCTCGCAAAGCAGCCAAGGTGGCGCCCACGTTGGTGGCCTTCGAGTCGTCCACCCATCGA
>JAIVTZ010000651.1:0-2611 GCA_049188105.1 Deltaproteobacteria bacterium
GAGCACAGGCACGGAAACGGAGACCGGCACGGGAAACCATTCCTCCCTCAACTCATTTTCTCGGCCCCGTGGCGCCCGGCGCCACGGGGCCGAGAAAATGACGCGGGAACTTTTGTCTCGTGGCTGTGTCTACACTGGTGCTATGAGAAATACACCAGCCCCCAGCAGCTCGCGTCCGATCATTCTCCTCACAGCCCTCGTCGTCGTCGTGATTTCGGCCGCGGCGCTGCAGGCGCTGACCGCGCCCTCTCCACCGCAGGAGCCCGTTACCATCGTACCGGGAGGGGAGGGGCCGATGACCTGGCACGACGCCAACGAGCTGATCTCGGATCAGAAGTTCGAGGCCGCCTCCGAGGCGGTGGCGGCGATCCGCGAGCGCGCACGGGAGGCCGGTGATGCCGACGAGTGGACCCGCGCGCTGGTCGAGGAGACCAAGCTGCGGATGGCGCTGCACGGCTACGAGACCGCGGTGCGCTTCCTCAGGGAGCAGCCGTGGCCCGAGGATGCGGTGTCGCAGGCCGTTCTCGAGCTCTACTACGCCAACTCCCTCTCGACCTACGCCCGGGTCTACTCGTGGGAGATCCGCCAGCGCGAGCGGGTCGAGACCTCGGGCGAGCTTGACCTCAAGGCATGGGACCTCGAGCGGATCGTCGAGGAGGCCGACCGCGCCTATCTCGAGGTCTGGTCTCAACGTGGCGAGTGGGGGAGCGAGCCTCTTGGCGGGCTGGCACGTTACATCCAGCAGAACAACTACCCGCCGCGCATCCGCGGCACCCTGCGCGACGCCGTCACCTATCTCTGGGTCGAGCTGTTGGCCGACACCTCGTTGTGGAGCCCGGCCGAGTCCAACGACGTCTTCCGGCTGGATGCCGCGGCCCTGATCGCGGGCGATCCGGAGGCGTCGGCTGCGGTCGAGCTCGACGATCCCGCGGTTCACCCGCTTCAGAAGATCGGCGCCCTCCTCGACGATCTCGAGGCCTGGCACGTGAGCGGTGACCGTCCGGAGGCGGCTCTGGAAGCACGCCTCGAACGGCTTCGCCGTCTGCACGCGGCCCTCAGCGCCGCTGGCGACCGGCTCGCTATTCGCCGCTATCTCGAGGCCGCACAGGAGAGTTTCGACTCGAGCTTCGGCTGGTGGTCGATGGGCCAGGCGGTGCTGGCCGAGTTCATCCGTTCCGAATCCGACCCCGATGCGCTGGTGCGGGCCCGTGGCGCCGCCATTGCCGGCCGCGACCGCCACCCCGGCAGCATCGGCGGTCAACGATGCGCCAACATCGCGGCCTCGATCGAGGCACCGACCTACGGCCTCGCCGCGATGGCCACCGATGGCGCCGGCCGGCGCTCGATCCAGATCAATCATCGCAACCTGCCGGCCCTTCATTTCCGGGCCTACCGCTACGACCTCGTCGACTTCATAGAGGGGGCCGAGGACTACAATCTCCTGCCGCACGACCGTGAGGTCGAGGAGATCATGGCCGGCGCCCCCGATGCCGAGTGGACGGTGGAGCTGCCGCCGACCCCGGACTACCGTTTGCACCTGAGCTACGACGTGCCGCAGGTATCAGAGCCCGGCGCCTACCTGATCGTGGCCTCCATGCGGGCCGATTTCTCCCGACGCGACAACCTCCTGGTCGCCAAGAGCTTCATCCTCTCGGACCTGGTGCTGGTGAACCGCAGGTTCGAGGGCGGCTACGAGGTGACCGCGCGGTCGGGGGCGGGCGGCCACGCGCTCGAGGGTGTGACGGTTTCTCTCTACCGTTACGACTATCGGCGCGGCCACCGCGAGGTCGAGCGGCTGCGGACCGGAGACGACGGCCGGGTGCGTTTCGACCTGCGCTACTGGAAGCACGACCAGTACTTCCTCGTCGGGCGTCACAACGAGGATCTCGCCCTTGACGCTACCCGGCTCTACGAGCAGGGCGATGGCGGACGGGTGGTCCACAGCTCGGCCCTGGTCTACACCGACCGTTCGGTCTACCGCCCACGGCAGAAGCTCTACTGGAAGGCCATCGCCTACAGTGGCGGCGGCGAGGAGGTCGACTACCGGACGATGGCGAACGCCTCGCTCCAGGTTGAGCTTCTCGACGCCAACGGCGAACAGGTGGCGACCACCACCACCGCCACCAACGCCTTCGGATCGGTGAGCGGGGAGTTCGCGATCCCGGCCGGTCGCCTCCTCGGGCGCTGGCGGATTCGCACCTCGTTGGGCGGCATGAGCTGGATCCGGGTCGAGGAGTACAAACGCCCCACCTTCGAGGTCGAGATCGCCGACCCGAAAGACCCGCTGCGCCTCAACCGCTCCGCGGTGCTCACGGGCGACGTGCATTATTACTTCGGTCTGCCGGTGGTGACGGGGTCGGTCACGTGGCGGGTCATCCGCGAGCCCGTATATCCGCGCTGGTGGTACTGGTGGTACCCCTCGCCTTCGCCAAAGAGCCAGGTAGTCGCGGCAGGTGAAACCGGCCTCGATGAGGAGGGTCGCTTCCACCTCGGCTTCACCCCGGAAGCCGACGAACGCGAGGCCGAACGGGGTGTGACCTACCGCTACCGGCTCTCAGTCGACGTCACCGATGAGGGCGGTGAGACCCGCTCCGCCGAGCGCGTCTTTCGC
>JAIVTZ010000652.1:0-2610 GCA_049188105.1 Deltaproteobacteria bacterium
CGCTATGCCGGCACGCCCTTCCATCATTTCGATTTCACTGTGGTGGGGATCCACTTCACCGGCGCCCTCAGCGGCAAGGCGATCGTCCTGGTCGGTGGCGGGCTGTTCCTGATCTGGTCCGGCGTCAAGGAGCTGCGGCTCAAGATCAAGGGTGTCGAGCACGAGGTCGAGGAGGCATCCAAGTTCGGCCAGGTTCTGTTCACCATCGTCAGCCTCAACCTGCTCTTCTCGGTCGACTCGATCCTGACCGTGGTCGGCATGACCGACATCTTCCTGGTCATGATGGGTTCGGTCGTGATCTCGGTGGTGCTGATGCTGATCTTCGCCGGCCCCATCGCCAAGTTCATGAGGGAGAACCCGGACTTCGAGATCCTCGGCCTCTTCGTGCTCCTGCTGATCGGCTTCGTTCTCTTCCTCGAGGGCGGCCACGTCGCCGGCATGACGGTCAACGACAGCGAGTTCCCCTACATCCCGCAGTGGATCACGATCTTTATCCTGCTGTTGATGTTCTCAGTCGACCTCTACCAAAACTGGCTCGAGCGCAAGCGTGAAAAGGCGCCGGTGGAGCTTCGGCGGCGGAAGAAATAAAGAACTGGTCACGGCGCAACCACGACGGCGCCGATCTTCGTGACCTTCCGGAAGTGGGCGTCCATGGTGAGGATCCAGAGGCCGTGCTGCATCGCGCTGGCGGCTATCCACACGTCGTTCGTCGGAATCGGCGTTCCGGCCTGCCTGAGACTATCCAGGATTTCGGCGTAGCGCAATGACGTTTCGTCGTCGACGATCAGCGTCTCGACCCGTGCTGACGCGAGAAAGTCGGCCAACAGGCGGCGGTTCTCCTCGAGTCGTGAACCTCTGAGGAAACCGGAGTGGAGCTCGCCGAGAACGACCGGTGTCACGCAGATCTGGACCGCTCGCTGGATCTTCTCGACGATGACACCGTGGTTCCTCATGAAGGCGGAGTAGGCGGATGTGTCGAGGAGGATCCGCTTCACTGCCACAGCTCGCTGTCGATGCCGCGTTCCTCCGCCAGGTTGCGCTCGAACTCGGCTGCTTCTTCCGGGCTCCAGGCGCCTGCCAGGTGGTCCAGGTCGTGGAAGACCTGCTCCTCCCGTCCCTCCTCGCGTTCGAGCCTCTCGCGTAGGAGGCGAATCACCGTCCGGTTTAAACTCAGCCCCGTCTCGGCGGCAGTGCGTTCGATCAGCCGCCTGACCTCGGAAGGGATGTCCCTCAGTGTGATCGCCCTCATCAGTCACCTCACATGCATCAAAATACGATGCATTCTGATGCAATAATAGATTCTTCACGCGCAGAAGTCAATGCGGGCCGGATGTGGTAAAAAGCTGCCGCACCACAAAGGAGTTGCATCATGGACACGTGTATCCGGACCGGGATCGCCCTCGCCGTTCTCTTCGCGGCCTTCAGCTGTGCGTCGGCCTCGGCCGGTGAAACCGTGAAAAGCACAATGAACGACGAGGCGTCCAGCCCTCTGGGCGATTTTCCGGCGACTTTCGAGGGCGAGCTGCCGTGCGCCGACTGCCCTGGTATCTACTACCACCTGGATCTCTTCGAGGACCATATGTTCTTCCTCCGCACCACGTACCTCGGACGCGGGGCGGGCGCCATATCCGATACTGTCGGGTTGTGGACGCTGGCCGGCGACGAACGACGCCTTGCCCTGTTCGGCAACCCCGAGACGCCGATCCTCTTTCGCGTCGTCGACGCCGAAACCCTGCGCAAGCTCGATGTGGAGGGGCGAGACATCGAGTCCTCACTCAACTATGACCTGAGACGAAAGGACGCAGTCGGTACCATCGAGCCTCGACTGACGATGCGCGGCATGTACCGCTACATGGCCGACGCGGCCCTGTTCGACGAGTGCCTCTCCGGCCGCCGATTCCAGGTCGCCCAGGAGGCCGACAACATTGCCCTCGAGCGGGCGTACCTCGAGGCGCAGCGGGAGCCCGGCGAGGCGTTGCTGGTGTCGCTCCAGGGCCGCATCGCCGAGCGGCCGGCCATGGAGGGCGATGCCCTGGTCCTCACCGTGATTCCGGAACGCTTCATCGGCGTCTGGCCCGGAGAGACCTGCGGCGCGCGGATGACGACCTCGGAGCTGTTCGACACCCGTTGGGCGCTCACCCGCCTCGGCGACGAGCCTGTTGAATTGGCCGAAAACCAGCGCGAGCCCTACCTCGTGCTGCGCTCGGAGGATCACCGGATCAGCGGTTTCGGCGGTTGCAACCGGTTCAACGGGAGCTTCGAGATCGGCGGCCGATCGATCACCTTCAGCCAGATGGCGATGACCATGATGGCGTGCACCCCCGGCGGGGACACGGAAAGGGCATTCCTGGCCGCGCTCGAAAGAGCAACCGGGTTTCGCAAGACGGCCCACCACCTCGAGCTTCACGATGCTGAAGGTGCGGTGGTCGCGCGCTTCGAGGCGAGGGACCTCGAGTAGCGCGACTGTTGGTATTCCTCCCATCAAATGGCAGGCGGGACGCCTGCCCCACAAGGGCTCCGGGGTGCTTTGTGGGGCAGGCGTCCCGCCTGCCATGCGAGGGCTCCGGGGTGCTTTGTGGGGCAGGCGTCCCGCCTGCCATGCGAGGGCTC
>JAIVTZ010000653.1:0-2605 GCA_049188105.1 Deltaproteobacteria bacterium
CGAGCAAGCGGGCGGATAACTGGCCGTCCGAGTCGTGATAGCCGCTGGTGAGTAGAGCCTTGGCCCGATCGTCACCCTTGGCTGCCAGACGCTGAGCTTCGCCCAAGGCGGCGTCGAATTTGGCGCGCGCCACTTTCCTTACATGAAGGCGCTTCACACGGGCTTTTTCATCGCATGCGCGCTCGAGGTCGTGCTCCTCGACCCCTTCCGACAAGACCGCGCCCGACAGATATACCAGGCGCAGGGGCGGGTGTTCCGCCCGGGGCCGCCAGGCCTTGCGCTCGATCGCCATCCAGACCTCGAAGGGGTTCTGGGTAGTCAGACCATGGAAGCGGAGGGCGGAGAGAAGGCAGAGCACCCCGCCGGGAACCAACCGCGCCGCACTGGCCAGGTCGTTCGTCTCAGTGAGGGGCGCGTCCGCCAGGCGATAGAGGCCGTGGCCTTCCCTGGAGGCTCTCGACCTTGCCGCGCTCGGCGTTGAGCTCGAGGAGGTCGTCGGTCGGCATACGTCCGCGGGACGTAAAGTGCTCGAGGAATTCCTCGATCGACGCCAACGCCTCGTCTCCGACATAGCCGTCCGGCAGCGCCTTGGCGCCCTCGAGGCCGATCTCCCACAGCCGGCATGCGAGATCGCGGAGCTCCGGATCCCGGACGCCGTCCAACGCCGCTCGGCGCCACAGCTCGGGAAGCATCGGCCGGCAATCGGCGAGCAGATCGAGAGCCGCCGCTCGGGCCCGCTCTTCATATAGCAACGAAGCCATCAGCGCCACTGGAACCGCGCGCCATCGGTCCGGGAGCTCCTCTGGCGCCCGCAGCTCGAGAAAACCGCGGGGCCGGACCTCGAAGAAGAGGGTCGTGACGTGGTAGTCGAGGTCGTCGGCGGTCGGCCACCCCCACCGCGGGTGACCCTCGAGGATCCATTTCTCGAAACTGCAGCCGGAGCACCCCGGCTCGAAGTGGTCCTCCGAGACCCGGAAGATCATCACATCCGCATCGAGCGCCGCCTGCCCCCACTCGCCGCGCGGGTCATCACCCGGGCCCTCCACCAGGAGTCGCGGGAAGCCGCTCCGGGTGGGATCGAGCTCCTGCCACGCCCGCGCCCGATTGCAAACCGCGCCCAGGCCGGGGCTGCACGCGAAGGTGGCGGTTATCAGCGGGCTCGCGAGGTTGGCGGCCAGCCACCGCTCCTGCCACACGCCTTCCGGGCCGAGGTCGAGGTTGATCTGCAGGCTGGCGGTGTGCCGCATCATCACCGCCCCCCAATGTCCGCGTTGCCGATAGTAGGCGGCCTGCGCCGTGTAGCGGCCGGCGCGCAGCTGCTGCGGGACGGTCTCGACATCGTGCCAGATGTCGATGCCGATGGCGGCCAGATCGACCTCGTGGAGGTTGTACGCCGCTCGCAGCCGACCGACAATATCGTCCACGTCCGCCAGCGCGTCGGTGACGCTGCGGTTCACCGCAGTCGAGTGCTCTACCTGGCCACCGGGCTCGAAGGTCAACCGCCCACCGCCCCGCAGGGGATACTCAACGGGACCCGGCGGGCGGCTGTCGCGGGGTTCGATTCGATCATCGGATCGTGCCAGGGAATCGATCACCTCGAGCACGCCGGCCCCGTCCGGATGGGTGAGCATGAGCCGCCCCCGCGGCCGACCGTTCGGGTCGCGAAGGATTGGGAAGAACTCGGGCTCGAGGCCTACTCCACCGAGCCAAGGAGCATCGCCAGGCTCCGGAAACGCCGTCATGCCGGCGCGGAGTCGCGCCTCGTCCAGCGAGATGGCGGCCTTCGGGTCTTGAGTGGGCATCGTCCTCCCATCGCGTCAAGGAACGATACACCCGCCGCAAGGCGATGCCAACCACCCACGCGGGGCGTGGGGCTTGGGGCTTGGGGCTTGACAACACATGCCTCGAGCCCCAAGCCAGAGGTGAGGGGTTAAGAAGTTAAAAGTTGAGAGTTGAGAATTGAGAATTCGGGTTCGCCCTGCCCTGAACTCTTAACTCATAACTCTCAACTCAAAACTCCTCCTCGAGCTTCAAGCCAAAAAAAACGCGGCCAGAGGCCGCGTTTTAAAATTCCTGAGCCCCTTGCCTACTCGCCCGGGGGATTCTTGAAATCGTGGATGGCCGCCTTGTTGTTGAGATTCTCTGCGAGGACGACCTTCTTCGAATGATCGTCGCCCGTGTGGCAACCGTCGCAGGTCGCCTGGGTCGGAATCACCAGCCCGTTGGCCTTGGCTTTCTCTACATCCTTCATGATGCTCATCTTCTTGTAGTCGCCGCCCGCACCGTGGCAGGCCTCGCACTGGACGCCCGCGAAGTCCTCGCTGGCATTGGTCGCGTGGCACTTGAGGCAGTCGGCCGAAAACTCACGGTCGGTCGATGCCTTGGCGTGGTCGGTGGCCTTGGCGTGGGACGTGGTCTCCCACGACGCATACTGGACCTTGTGACACATCTTACATTTGGCGGCGCCCACATAGGCGTGATCCTGGGCCTGCGCGCTGAAGGACACCAGTACGACCACTGCCACCGCAAGGGCGATCCAAAGAGCTTGCTTTCTCATCGATTTCCTCCGTTTCTCCGGCTCACCCAGTTGAGGGTTCCGGCGTCC
>JAIVTZ010000654.1:0-2604 GCA_049188105.1 Deltaproteobacteria bacterium
TCCGGGGCGAGCTCGGCGAGGTTCACCAACGAGATTCGATCGTCTACGCGGATCTTGTCGTAGTCGGACGGGTGGGCGAAGGTCAGCGGCAGGACGCCCTGCTTCTTGAGGTTGGTCTCGGCGATGCGCGCGAAGGAGCGGGCGATGACCGCCGTTCCCGCCATGTGGCGCGGTTCCATCGCCGCGTGCTCGCGGGACGAACCCTCACCGTAATTCTCGTCGGCGACCGCGACCCAGGGGATGTTCCGTTCCTTGTACGAGCGGGCGAGCTTCGGCAGCTGGACGGTCTCGCCGCTTTCGATGTCGATGCCGTATCCGGGTTGATCGGTGAAGGCGTTGTTCGCACCGAGGAAGAGATTGTCCGAGATGTTGTCGAGGTGTCCCCGGAATTTCAGCCACGGACCGGCCTGCGAGATATGGTCGGTGGTGCACTTGCCGCGCGCCTTCAGGAGGATCGGCATGCCTTCGAGGTCGTTGCCGTCCCAGGCCGGGAACGGCTCAAGAATCTGCAGGCGTTCCGAATCGTCCGCCACCTTGATCTCGATCGACGAGCGATCCTCCGGGGGCGCGATGTAGCCCTCGGCCTTGAAGATGAAGCCCTTCTCGGGAACATCCGGCGCCTCGGCCGGCGGCGCGAGGGTGTAGGTGCCGCCGTCCTCTGCGGTGAGCTCGTCGGTCAACGGGTTAAAGCTCAGGCGTCCGGCGAGCGCATAGGCGACGACGATCTCGGGGCTCGAGATGAAGGAGTTGGTCTGCGGGTTGCCGTCGTTGCGTTTGGCGAAGTTGCGGTTGAATGAGCTGATGATCGAGTTGACGTCTCCTTCGGAAATGTCGTCACGGTGCCACTGGCCGATGCACGGTCCGCAAGCGTTGGCAAGCACGGTCGCGCCAAGACGATCGAGGGTTGCCATCTGGCCGTCGCGCTCGATGGTGGCTTCGACCTGCTCCGATCCCGGAGTCACCCACAGGGTCGAGCGGGTCTTGGCGCCGTGTGCCAGGGCCTGCTCGGCGACGTCGGCGGCACGAGTCATATCCTCGTACGAGGAGTTGGTGCAGGAGCCGATGAGGCCGGCCGTGAGATTGTCCGGGTAGCCGTGCTCGGCCACGTCGGCCGCCATCTGCGAAACCGGCCGCGCGAGGTCGGGGGTGAAAGGACCGACGATGTGGGGCTCGAGGGTGTCGAGGTCGATCTCGACCACGAGGTCGAAGTACTTCTCCGGATCCTCCGCGACCTCCGGGTCGGCGGTCAGCAGGTCCTTGTTGGCCTCGGCCAGGGTCGCGATGCGCGCCCGCTGGGTGGCGTCGAGATAGACCTTGGCGCGTTCGTCGTATGGGAAGATCGAGGTGGTGGCGCCGAGCTCGGCACCCATGTTGGTGATGGTGCCCTTGCCGGTGGTGGAGATCGACGCCGTCCCCGGTCCGAAGTACTCGATGATGCGGTTGGTGCCGCCCCTGACCGTGAGGATGTCGAGGAGCTTGAGGATGACATCTTTGGGCGCCGTCCAACCGTGCAGGCTGCCGGTGAGCTTGACACCGACGATCTCCGGCTGCAGGACCTCCCAGTTGAAACCGGCCATGACATCCACTGCGTCCGCACCGCCGACGCCGATCGCGATCATGCCGAGGCCACCGGCGTTCGGGGTGTGGGAGTCGGTGCCGATCATCATCCCGCCCGGGAAGGCGTAGTTCTCGAGCACCACCTGGTGGATGATCCCGGAGCCCGGCTTCCAGAAGCCGATGCCGTAGCGGGCCGACGCCGACTGCAGGAAGTCGTAGACCTCGCGGTTGCGGTCGATCGCCGCCTCGACGTCCTCCTCGGCGCCGGAGCGGGCGAGGATCAAATGGTCGCAGTGCACCGATGACGGCACGGCGGTCGTGTCGCGTCCCGAAAGCATGAACTGCAGGATCGCCATCTGCGCGGTGGCGTCCTGCATGGCGACGCGATCGGGGCGCAGTTGGAGGTAGGCCGTGCCGCGATCGAGCTCTTCCTCGGGATCGGCGAGGTGGCCGAAGAGCACCTTTTCAGCCAGGGTGAGCGGCCGGCCGAGGCGCCGCCGAATCACGGCCAGGCGTTCGCGGGTGGTGTCGTAGACGGATTGTACGAGCTCCGGAGTGGTTTCGATGGATGGCATGGGGCAATCTCCTTCTCGGGCGGGGGGCGTCGAACGCGCCTGCCGCAGTGCGACGAGTATTCTACACCCGGGCACAGGGTTCAGGGTACAGGGTTCAGGGCTACCCATCCGCCCCCTCGCCAAATTTCGGATTTCGGATTTCGTCGGGAAGCGCGACGGGAAACGGGTCGCCTCGAAATCAGGAGCGCCGTGCCGGGACGTGGCAGCGACAACTCAAAACTCAAAACTAAGAACTCAAAACTCATGTGAGGGGGAGGGCGGGTGAGCCCTGAACCCTGTGCCCTGTGCCCTGTACCCTGTACCCTGCACGTGGACTCGCCACCGTGAAGGTACAAACGCCAAATCCCGCCGATGGTCCCGCCTTCCTCTGCGACGCCATGCTCGGCTCGCTGGCGCGGTGGCTGCGTTTTTTCGGCTACGACGTCCTTTTCCCTCAACCGGGTCCGGAGGATCGCGTGCTGGCGGGCATCGC
>JAIVTZ010000655.1:0-2596 GCA_049188105.1 Deltaproteobacteria bacterium
TTCTGGGACTGATCAGTTTTTAGTTTTGAGTTTTGAGTTTTGAGTTGTCGGCCACCAACCCACCCAGCTCTCACCGAAAAACCCAATCTCCGGATGTCAATTCTCTGGCAGAGGGCAGACGGGAAACGAGAACTGAGAATTGAGAATTGGGAACTCCGGTTTCGTGGGAGGTCGGGTGGTAACTCAAAACTCAAAACTAAGAACTCAAAACTCGCGCGGGCTGGACGGGCGGGCCGAAAATTCGAAATTCGAAATTCGAAATTCCAAATTCGACACGCTACACTCCCCCTTCATGCATATCCTGGCGCTCGACTTCGACGGTGTGCTCTGCAACTCCTCCCGCGAGGTCTTCGTGGTTGCGGCGGATGCCTACGCCTCCCGGGAGCCGGGATCCGCACTGCTCGAACGTCTGCGTCCGCTTCGTGACGACGCGCTCGGCGGCGGCGTCGACTTCCGTTCGGACGACCTCTATGCAGCGTTCTCCGAGCTGCTCCCACTCGGCAACCGGGCCGAGGATTTCGGAGTCTCGTTGAAGGCGGTCGAGAATCAGGTCGCGATCTCCAACCAGGATCAGTACGACGCCTTCTTCGCCGGCATCGACGCCGATTGGCTGGGGAGCTTCCACCGCGAGTTCTATGCCGCCCGGTCGCGATTGCGGGAGGCGAACACCGATGCGTGGCTCGACCTCCATCTCCCCTACCCCGGGCTTGCCGAGATTCTAAGACGCCACCGGGGACGCACCGAGCCTGCGGTCGCAACCGCGAAGGACGCCCGTTCGGTGCATCTCCTGCTCGAACACCTCGGCTACAGCGGGGTGTTCGACCCGGTGCTGATCCTCGACAAGGAGACGGGAGTCGAGAAGACGCACCACCTACAGGCCCTGCGGGAACGGACGGGCACCGATTTCGACCGGATCACCTTCGTCGACGACAAGGTCAACCACCTCGTCACAGTGGCTGCGCTCGGGGTGCGGCCGGTTCTCGCCGGGTGGGGATTCAACACCCCGCGCGAGCACGCTCGCGCACGCGAGCTCGGATTCGCCGTCGCAGCCCTGGACGATGCCGAGGCAGTTTTATTTGAAGGAGAATTAGAGTGACCGAGAATAATACCGTCCGGCTCTTCAGCTGGAACGTCAACGGCATCCGCGCCTGCGGCCGCAAGGGATTCCTCGACTGGCTCGCGGACGCCGAACCCGACATTCTCGGGCTGCAGGAGACCCGGGCCCTGCCCGAGCAGCTCGAGGCGCCTCTCCGTGGCCCGGACGGCTACCAGGTCCACTTTCACCCCGCCGAGCGCAAGGGTTACTCCGGGGTCGCCCTGTACTCGAAGATCGAGCCCGCAGACGTGGTCCTCGGCGGTCTCTCCGAGTCACGATTCGACGTCGAGGGCCGGCTCATCATCGCTGACTACGGGGACTTCCTCTTTTACACCGGCTACTTCCCGAACGGAGGCCACGACCTCAGCCGGGTGCCCTACAAGCTCGAGTTCTCCGAGGCGGTGCTGCAGCACGCCGAGGCCCAGCGTCGCGCCGGCCGCAGCATCGTCATCTGCGGCGACATCAACACAGCGCACGAGGAGATCGACCTCGCCAATCCCAAATCGAACCAGAAGAACACGGGCTTCCTGCCCGAGGAGCGGGCGTGGGTCAGCCGCTTCCTCGACCACGGCTACGTGGACATCTTCCGCCGCCTGAACCCCGGCGAGAACGGCCACTACACCTGGTGGAGCAATCGCAAGGGGGTCCGCGAACGCAACGTCGGCTGGCGAATCGACTACTTCTTCATCTCACCCGAACTCGAGGAGAGAGTCGTGGCGGCCCGGATCCACGCCGATGTCATGGGGTCGGATCATTGCCCCATCGAGCTCGAGCTCGCGGTGCCATGAGTTTTGAGTTCTTAGTTTTGAGTTTTGAGTTCCCACCCACCCGTCAAAATCACATTTCGAATTTCGAATTTCGAATTTCGAATTTTCCACTCAACCTCCTTCAGAGATTTGGAATCCCGAGCTCAGATTCTTCCGGCGCGGAAAGGGTAGATGGGCGACAACTCAAAACTCATAACTCAGAACTCATAACTCGGTCGTTGGAGATTCTGGAATGAGTGAGGAGCATTACCGCAGGTTGGAGAGCATGTACCTTGCGGCGCCGTGCAACGATATCTACCGGCCGCGCATCACCATCGCCGAGGGGTCGGCTGAGATCGGCTTCGACGTCGGTCCGCACCTCCACCACGCGGGCCGGGGGGTCCACGGCTCGGCCTACTTCAAGGCCATGGATGACGCCGCGTTCTTCGCCGTCAACTCACTGGTGGAGGATGTCTTCGTCCTCACCGTCACATTCAACATTTACCTTCTGCGTCCCATCAGCGAGGGCGAGATGATTGCCACCGGCACGATCGTCAACGCCGGGCGCACGGTCTGGGCCGCGGAGGCGACGCTCTCGGACGACCGCGGCCGGCAGCTCGGGCGGGGCAGCGGCACCTTCATGCGCAGCCGGCTCGCACTGTCGGAGGCTATGGGATACAGCGGACAGGACTGATGCGCGACCTCGAGGCCATCCTCCTACCTCAGATTTCGGATTTCGAATTTCGAATTTCGA
>JAIVTZ010000656.1:0-2591 GCA_049188105.1 Deltaproteobacteria bacterium
CTGAGGCGGGAGTAGACGGAGATTTCGAATTTCGGATTTCGGATTTCGGATTTCCGCTCCTCCACCTATGGGATTGCCGGGCAGGTGAGAAAATCCGCGATCCGGCTTTGTGCTTCCGGCTTCGCCCTTCGGACTTCACCGTGACAAATCCGAAATCCGAAATCCGAAATCCGAAATCGTCAACTCTGGCACGCCCGTTGCAACTACCGAGGGTGTAACGGGAGGTGGACCATGCGAAAGGTCCTGATCGCGGGGTTGTTCCTTGCACTCACCAACGTGGCGATGGCCTCTACCGAGGACGAACTGACCTCGTTGAGCTACATCTCGTACCTCGAACGGTACGCCACGATTCAGCCCGCCAACCAGGACGAGAGTCTCGAGGCGGTGATCAACATGCCGCTGGTGGCGGGCGACCGCGTGGATACCGCCCGTGAGGCGAGGATGGAGGTGGTCCTCGCCGACGGCAACACCCTCTGGATGGATGAATACACGACCTTGAGTTTCGACGCGGTTGCCTACAGCCGCGATTCCGAGGCCGAGCGCACGGTGGTTTTTCTGGCCGAAGGTTCGATCATTATCGAAGTGAGCGAGTTCGCCCTCTCCCCCAAACCAACCCGAATCGACAGCAGGGGCGCCACCGTCTATCTCGACGAGCGGGGCCTCTACCGTCTCCGGGCCCTGCCCACCGGTGGGCTCAGCGTCGAGGTCGTGGAAGGCCTCGCCGAGGCCGCTACCTCGGCCGGCGGCGTGCTGGTGCGTGAGATGACCACCGCCGAGGTGGGGGGCGGCGAGGTGCTGCAGACAGGGTTCCAGCTCAGC
Source organism: Deltaproteobacteria bacterium (assembly GCA_049188105.1). Lineage (GTDB taxonomy): Bacteria > Acidobacteriota > Thermoanaerobaculia > Thermoanaerobaculales > Sulfomarinibacteraceae > Sulfomarinibacter. The sequence goes on from JAIVTZ010000656.1 coordinate 820, forward strand.
TGGGACGACGACTTCGCGGCCTGGGTCGAAATGCGACGCCAGATTGCCGCGGGTGAAAGCGCCCAGCACGTCGACCTCCGCTACTCACGGCAGGCCGCCCAACTCGACAACTACGGGAGCTGGATCTACGTCGACTCGATCAACACCTGGGCATGGCAACCGTCCGTCGGCGGTAGCTGGGAGCCCTATCGCGCCGGTCGTTGGCACTGGACCGCCACCGGCTATGCGTGGATTTCCTACGAGCCCTGGGGATGGCTGCCCTACCACTACGGCTCGTGGTACCACGACATCGGCTTCGGATGGGTGTGGTCGTGGGGGCGGCATTGGGGTCCGGCCTGGGTGAGCTGGGTCTGGTGGCCCGGCTATGTCGGATGGGCCCCCTACGGTTATTACAACTCCTGGTACTGGAACTCCTACGGCGGTTACTACCCGCCGTACCATCGGCCCTACCGGCCGGGCTATCCCGGTGGCGGCGGCGGCCACGGGACACCGCGCCGTGACGTGATGCCCCCGGCGCGCGCCGCCAGCGGCAGGGTTGCCGCAGACGCCTCGTCGTCGCGGATGGCGTCGGGGCGTGCCATCGACATCAACGGCAGGGTGCGGATGGCGTCGGTGGACCGCAGGGGTTGGACGGTCGTCTCGCAGGATGATTTCGCGAGCCCCAACCTGTCCCGCCTGGTGAGGTCTGGGGACCGCGTCATGCCGAGGACCGGAGATCAGATGGGGGTGGTGATGAGCGGGCCCCTGGCGACCAGATCGCCGAGGGTCGCGAGCCCCGGAACCGAGATCGAGCGGGTCTTCCGAGGAGTCGAGTCGCGCTCCACCGCCGACGTCAGCCCCTTGATGGCGCGGGACAGCTCCTTGAGCGCGGACGCCGTGCGGCGGCTCGGACGGCAGACCACTTTCGCCGATCTCAGTCGTCCCCCGGCGGATAGTGTCCGATCCAACCGTCAGACGGTTGCACCCCGTCTGACGGCGGGTGCCGGCTCGCCGTTCGCTCCGTCGAGCGGTGCACGGACCGTCCAGCCCAATCTCTACCGGCCGACCATGTACTCGGGAAGCGGCCAAACGACCTCGGGAACCATCGGTTCGAGGTCGTCGAGCGGCGGATCCCGGCAGCTCGTAGCTCCGCGGTCCAGCTCCGGCACCACCGGCTCGAGCTCATCGAGCGGTGGATCCCGGCAGCTGGTGACCCCGCGATCCAGCTCCCGAACCATCGGTTCGAGCTCATCGAGCGGCGGATCCCGGCAGCTGGTGACCCCGCGATCCAGCTCCGGACGGATCGGGACCCAGCGCCCGGTGGTCGTGCCCCGATCGAGAACGTCGAGCCCGACGGGCGGATACTCCTCGAGCCGAAGCTCGGCAGGGGTTCGAGCGCCAAGCTCGCGCTCCTCGAGCTCGGTCCGGAGCAGCCCGAGCCGCTCTTCGGCTCCGCGATCCCGGTCGGTCGGCAGCTCCCGCTCGTCCGGGGGTGGTTCGCGGTCATCCGGCGGCAGCTCACGGGGTTCCGCGGGCAGCAGCCGCTCGTCCGGAGGCAGCAGTTCGTCAGGGAGTTCTTCGACGAAATCCTCCGGTACGCGCAAACGTTAGACCGCACCGCAGCAGCGGCGAGATAGCCGGGCTGGATTCAGCGGCCGCATTCAGAATGTCAGCGCCGAAGGCGCGACAGATAATTAGCCTGTTCCCATCCGGAAACTCCGGATGGGGGCTGCGCGGTTCTCGATGCGGAAACGAGCGATTTTTGTGCAAGGTCAAGGAAGGCAAGGATTTGC
>JAIVTZ010000657.1:0-2590 GCA_049188105.1 Deltaproteobacteria bacterium
CTCGCCAACGACTTCCGCGAGCGGCTGCCAACCGCCCTCGGTCCAGGCGTTGACGGTCATCGAAGAGACAGCACCGTTTGTGAAGGAGACGCGGACGACCACGTCACCCACAGAACGTTCGCCGTCGATCTCCCACGATTCGCCGTGTCCGTAGCCGCCGTGCCCGAGACGGAATTTCTCCTGGTTGAACTCAAACTCGAGGTAGCTGTCACCGCCGCCAAGCCGCTCGGCGCCGGCGTAGACAAGCAGGTTGCCGGAGCTATCGGAGGTCGTATAAATGTAGGCGTTGCCGATGTCGTGATCGGCATCCGCGACGCCGTTTTTGACGCGGTTGCCGGGTTCGGCGAGGGCGGTGGATTCAACGCCGCTGCCGAGCGAGATGTCATCGGCAACGAAGAGGGCCCATCGGCCGCCGTAGTGTGCGATGACTTCGTCGCGCGGCACGCCGTCGGCATCGAAGATCTCTTCCCAGTCGGGTCCGGACTGCTCGGCGTCGAGCATGATGTCCGCCGCGGCCGCAAAGCCGGGTGGGGCGTTGCCGTCGCCGAGCTCGAACTGACCGGAGCTGTAGACCCCGTCCTCCGCGACAACTGTGACCGAAGCACCAAGAAGAACGACAGCGATCGCCACTGCCAACGAGCACCAGAACAACCGAACTTGGGACGGTGACCTGAACATCGTGCTCCCCCTTCGCTCTCCCCGGATATGTCCGTGTCCCCTTGCGGGGGTCCGACCAAGCGGTCAGGAGCGAAGGCCAACTCGAGCACGATGTGACCGAACTCCCCGTGCGGGGATTCTGTCTATCGCGTCTACAATCACCCCTCCATATATGAGACTGTTAACGCTATGAACAGCGTAATTCAGAGAATCTCAAGATGCTATCCCCAAAATTAACCATTTTCCTCATTAAATATGATGAGTTTTGAGATATCTGTCGCAAAAACCCTGATCAAGACGGAAATTTTCGCGTTTTTCTGCTCGGCCGTCGGACACTCACCGCCTCCGGTCGCCGGGGGTATTCGCCCGCACCGCGTCCCTCATCAGCGATTCGAATCGTAAACCTGTTGCGATCTGTTAGGGTAGGAGTGAGGAGGCCGGATTGGGTAGAAAACGTGGATCCTACAAGTTCGAAAAACGGCAGAAAGAGCTGAAGAAACAGAAAAAGAAACGGGAGAAGCTGGAACGTCGGCAGAATAAGGGCGAGTTCGACGACGAACCGCAGCCGACCGTTGACGCCGACCACCTCGTCGAAGGGTCGACCGAACCCGATGAGGAACCCGACCCCCCCGACAAGGAACCCGACCCCGAGGCCTGAGGGGAACCGGGCGCCTCGGCAACCCAAAGTCGTACCCATGGGTTCGGTGCGTCCTCCTTTCAGTTCCTGAAGTGTGCGTGATTCTATGAAGGCTTTGATCTTCGACATGGACGGGGTCCTCGTCGACTCCGAGCCGTTGTGGCGGGAGGCCGAGCGGGAGGTCTTCGCGGGCGTCGGCCTCGAGCTTGACGATGCCGACTGCGAGCGCACCATGGGGATGCGCACCGATGAGGTCGTCCGCCACTGGTACGGTCAGTCGCCGTGGGAGGGGCCTTCGCCCGCCGCGGTTGAGGCCCTCATCGAGACCAGGATGCAGGAGCTCATCGCCGAGCGCGCCGGTGCTATGCCTGGGGTCGAGCATGCGATGACCATCGCGCGCGATGCCGGCTTGGAGCTCGCCCTCGCCTCCTCGTCACCACCGTCGTTGATCGACGCGGTGCTCTCCAAGCTCGGGTGCGAGGACGCATTTGCGGTGATCCGGTCGGCCATCGACGAGGATTTCGGCAAACCGCACCCCGCCGTCTTTCTGACCACGGCCCGCCTGCTCGGTTTCAGCCCAAGCGCGTGTGCGGTCCTCGAGGACTCCCTGGCGGGAGTGCGCTCCGCCCGCGCCGCGGGGATGAGGGTGATCGCCGTGCCGCCGGCCCACCTCTTCGACGAGCCCGGCTACGACGATGCGGACATCAAGCTGGGGTCACTCGAAGATCTCAGGCCCGAGATGCTTCGCTGAGCCCGGAACGGGCGAAAGACCGATAGCCTGGGGCGTGAGCCCCAGGAACCGGAATCGAAAAGAACCAATAGGCCGCGAAGCGGCGACAGAGATCTCCTGCGAACCGCCCTCGGATCGCGCCGCAGACATGGTCTGTCGCCCCTTCAGGGCTCCGGATTTGGATCCCGCCCGAAACCCTGGGGCTCACGCCCCAGGCTATGGATCTGTCGCGCCTTCGGCGCTATCGGAGCTGCTCACACTCACCCGCGTTCGGTCAGGGCCACGCCTCCGATCACCAGCATCGCACCGATCACGAGGTTGGCGGTGATGGTTTCGCCCAGGTAGAGCGACGCCACTACCGCGGTCATGGGCGGGATGGTGTAGAGGTAGACCCCCACCTTCTGAGACTCCGAGAGCCCGAAGGCGACGAAGTACAGGAGGGTGGCGAGGAACGAGCAGGCGACGCCGAGGAAGGCGATCGCAAGCCACGCCTCGGCCGTTATTTCCGTGAGGCTGAAGCCGGTGGCGCGCGCCTCGGCCCACCCGACCGGGATCATCGTCAGGGC
>JAIVTZ010000658.1:0-2582 GCA_049188105.1 Deltaproteobacteria bacterium
GCCCCAGGCTATGAATCTTCCGCCGCTTCGCGGCTGGCTCGATCCATCACACAACCTGGGATTTTATTGAGAAATGCGGCCTAAATTCTCGGGGTGGGGCGTGGGCCGCCGGCGCGGTGGGTGGTCGCGACCTCGAGAGTTACCGCCTTGACCTCGTCGACGCCGGTCGGCGGCCGCTGAGCGCGACCGAGACGCATGGTCTCGCCCATCTCCGCGTCCAGCCGCCCGCCGAGCTTTATGGAAACCTCGGAACCCTGCGACAGGTAGGCGATGGTGAGCTGGACCTCGGCGTGACAGCCCTCGGGCTCGCGGCATTCGAGGATGCACGACCAATCGGTGTAGTCGGGGTGGACCGTGCCCCGGACCAGCGCGTCGCTCACCGCGAGCTCGGGTGAGACCACCGGCACGCTGTCGGCGCCGAAAGCCTGCGGGGCGTCGGCCTCAATTCGACCGTCGCGGCAGCCGCGCCAAATGAGGAGAGCCGCCAGGACGGCGACCCCGACGGCGGCGACCGCCAGCCAGCGGGTGCGGCTCGCCACGGATCCTACTGTCTCGGCGTCGGCCGTAGGTCGGCGCCGGTCACACCGCCGTGCTCGAGCGGAAGGTTGCTCGGATGGGGAACGCCCCCGGCCTTGGTGTAGTCGGGCGTCCGTTTCGTCTCCTGCCGCATCCAAATCACGCTCGCCCGCACATCGGGGTGGGCCCTGCCCTTGGCCGGGGTGGCCTCGAAGGCGTGACTGAAGGTACCCGTCTCATCCGGGCCGAGATAGCTGGTCACCGGGACCTCGCCCCGCCACGGCTCATCGCCGGGTGAGCCCGCCGTCTCGAGCTTTACGCGGACGTTCATGACCGGCGTCGGGCTGCGGTTGATGATCTCGCCCTCGACGTGCCACCTGCCCTCGCCGGCCGGAGTCACGCGGATGCTGTTGAGCACCACGCCGCCCCCCTGCTCGAAGCCCTCCGGCACGGCGCCGCTGTCGGCGGCGGAGGAGCTCTCCGCCTCCTCGCCCTCGCCGAGAACGCCGCTGCCGCGCACGTGCTTGACGTCGCGGTCGGAGATCTTGAGGCCGCCCTCGCGGTCCTCGCCCACCGCCGCGGCGTCCTTGAGGGAGCGGCCGCTGCTCAGGGCTTCGGTGGGTCCTTCGGCGCCGGCATCGGCCTCGTGGGTAGCTGTCGCGGCCTCGGCGGCGCGCAGCGCCGCGACGTCCACGTCGGCCACGTCGTACGCGACCTGGCGGCCGTCGGCGAGCTTGAGCATCACATAGGAGCCGGTGATGCGGTAGCTTTCGGCCGAGATCACGGTGCCGTCATTGAACGTCACCTCCACCGCCGCCGCAGCGCCGGCGAGCAGCAACCCGACACACAGGATCGAGAAAACACGCTTCATGGCTCAGTCCTGCCTCCAGTTGGTGACCACGTGCCCCTTCACGTTGGGGAACTCCTTGGTCTCGCCCGGGGTGAGGCCGCTTTCGGTGAAGGTCACGTAGGTCGTCCCTCCGATCGTATAGTCCTCGCTCCCAGTATATATGTCCGTGTTCTCGACGTAGTCCCCGATTCCGCACTGGTACCACAAATCATAGCTGCGGCCGTTGCCGGCGGCCCTGCAGATGACCTCGGCGTTGGGGTCGGGGAGGTCGTCGTCGTCGTCTTCGGGGGGCTTCACTGGAATGCACTCGTCTGGCACGTTGTGGCTCGGCGTGAAGTCCGGGGTCGGGTCGAAGGTCGGGAAGAGGACGTGGCCGTTGACCACCGTGGCATCGAACATGACCTTCTCGTTGGGGCGCAGGCTGAGGTACCAGCCGTAGTCGCCGTTGGCCGGGTTGAGGGCGCTGGACTCACAGTCGAAGGTGCCGTCAAGCTCGTCGTAGTTGATGGCCACCAGATCGGTCGCGCCACGGGTGGTGGTGTCGCCGACGTCGAGCACGAAGAAGAAGTGGTCGATATCGCCGTCGATGGTCTTGGTATGGGCTCGATCGCCGCTGCCCAGCGCCAGCGCCCAGGTGTAGCCGTTGCCGTCGAACAGCGCCGGCACCGTCACCGGACGGTGGAAGAACCGTTGCCGGTCGGGGAAGTCGGAGCGGAAGTCGAAGATGCGCGTAAAGGTCCCGGCATCGGCGCCGGTCGCCGCCGAGTCGTCGGGCGGCGGAAACTCGAGACGCCAGATACCGCCGTCGGAGTCGGCGAAGTAGATGCGGTCGTGGAAGCCGTCGATGTCGGAGTCGAGGGCGGTTGGGCTGCCCGGCATCGAGACGAACATATTTTGCTTGAAGACCACCGACCCGGTCGCGATGTCGACGCCGTAGAAGTAGTTGCCGGTGACGTCGGTTCCGGTCTGGTCCCAGCCACCGCCGAAGAAGGCGACAAAGACGTCGTCCGGTTGCTCCGGGGTGGAAGAGTTGTAGACTGCGATGCGGGCGATGGCCGGTTTGGACCAGGTCCAACCGAGGTCCCAGTAGGGGGCGCACTGAGCACCCGACAGCCCCACCGGACAGTTGGCGTTGTCGTCGTTGGTGTCCTCGAACTCCCACAGCACCTTCGGGTACTCGCCGTCGCAGCCGTTGGTCGAGCCGTCGATGCAACCG
>JAIVTZ010000659.1:0-2577 GCA_049188105.1 Deltaproteobacteria bacterium
TTTGGCGAGGATCTGAGCATCGGCGAGCCAATCCCAGTGGACGCCTGGAGGCCCTGACCAATACCTAAGATGAGCGATTCTCACCGGCGATCTGCACCAAGCTCTTGCGCTCTGGACGCTTGCAAAAATGCTCCACATACCAACGGGTATGCGTCCGCTTTTCGCAAGCACCAGAGCATCAAGAGCTTGGCACATCTCATCCGGCAGAACCGCTCATCTTAGGAAATATCGTTCTTGAACTTCGTGATTTCCTTGAGGAGGTCGTCGATCGACTCGCGCACCTCGGGGTCCGATACTTCCTTCCGCAGGATCTTGAGATCGCGCTCGACCCCGGCCACGGCCGACAGAGCCATCTCGGCCGCGGCGGTGGTGTCCATACCGCTGATGCCGGCCTGGCGGCCCGCCTGACGGAACTCCTGCGCCGCGCGGCGAAAGTCGCCCTTGAGGCGGTTGACCTCCTGCTCTTCCTCGGTCATCGAGCTGCCCGGCAGGATCCCAAACTCGCCGGTCGTGAAGTAGTTGAACGCCACCAGCCCGACCACCACGACAACGGCGATGGTAATGAGGTTTCTCATGTGCCCTCCCTTGGCCCGGTCATGGGCCTACTTCATTGTCCCACAACGTTAGTTGACAAGCGGGGCCTCACGACCGAGGCTGAAGGCATGAGGACGACAGACAGCCGAATCACACCCTCCCGGTGGCCCGTCCACGGTTGGCTCGGTCTTGCCCTGGTGGCGGTCTTCTGGGCCCTCAACTGGGGCCTCGACGGCATGCGGACCCACTGGGGCTTCTTCCCACTGTGGCTCGGCTACTGTTTGATTGTCGACACGCTCGTAGTTCTTCGCTCCGGCACCTCGCTGCTAACCCGCAGCCGCCGCGCCTTCGTGGGCCTCTTTGCAGCCTCGATGCCGGCGTGGTGGCTCTTCGAGCTCATCAACGAACGGACCCAGAATTGGATCTACCTCGACGACGGCTCGATCGGGCCGTTCGAGCACTTCGTGCTCTCGTCAATCGCGTTTTCGACCGTCATCCCCGCGGTCTTCGGCACCGCCGAGCTCGTGAGCACCTTTGGCTGGGTGCGCCGTCTCGGTCGGGGACCCCGAATCGCCGCCACGCCTGCGGTGCTCGCCGGCCTCTTCGTCGGCGGGCTCGTGATGATGGTGCTGATGCTGCTGTGGCCCCGGTATTTCTTCCCCTTCGTGTGGCTGTCAGTCTTCTTCATCCTCGAACCGGTCAACCACCGCCTCGGCAACCGGACCCTGCTCGAAGACACCGGTCGCCGTGACTGGCGCCCGTTGGTCGCGCTGTGGGTGGGAGCCCTGATCTGCGGTTTTTTCTGGGAGCTGTGGAACTTCTGGTCCTACCCGAAGTGGATCTACGAGGTTCCGTTCGTTGGTTTCGGGAAGGTATTCGAGATGCCGGTACTCGGCTACGGCGGGTACCTGCCCTTCGCCCTCGAGCTCTTTGCCCTCTACCACCTCCTGGCCGGGTTTTTCGGGTATCGTGCAGGTTGGAGATATCTACGGTTGGAACAAGATTAAACGACGGGAAGAAACAGAGATGACTATCAAACGCGGCGTTTTGAGCGCACTGTTGATTTCGAGCTTTGCAGGGGGAGTGGCGGTGAGTACCATCGCCTCTTCACAGCAGACCAGAAGCACCGAGCCGGCCGCGCGGCCGGTGGCGCCGCGGGCCGATCTCACCGCCGCGGAGCGGAGCCTCACCGAGCTCTTCGAGGAGGCGTCGCCGTCGGTCGTCTACATCACCTCGGTGGCCCTGCGCCGCAATTTCTTCCGTTTCAACGTGATGGAGATCCCTCGCGGCACCGGCTCCGGCTTCATGTGGGACGACCACGGCAGTGTCGTGACGAACTTCCACGTCATCCGCGGCGCCGACCGGGCCGACGTGACCCTTGCCGACGGCACGACCTGGGAGGCGAGCCTCGTCGGCTACGCCGAAGAGAAGGACCTCGCGGTGCTCCACATCGATGCGCCCGGGAGCCGCCTCCAACCGCTGCGGATCGGCACCTCGTCGGACCTCAAGGTCGGCCAGACCGTGCTCGCAATCGGCAACCCTTTCGGCTACGACCAGACCTTGACCACCGGCATCGTATCCGCGCTCGGGCGCGAGATCGAGTCGCCCGACGGCGTCCCCATCCGCAACGTCATCCAGACCGATGCCGCCATCAACCCCGGCAACTCGGGAGGCCCGCTGCTCGACAGTGCCGGCCGCCTCATTGGGGTCAACACCGCCATCGTCAGCCCATCCGGCGGCTACGCCGGGGTCGGCTTCGCGATTCCGGTGGACACGGTCAACTGGGTGGTGCCGCAGCTCATCAACCATGGCAAGGTCTTGCGGCCGACCCTCGGCGTCGAGCTCGCCTCGGACCACATCGTCCGCCGGTCGGGGATCGAGGGCGCGGTGGTGATCGGCGTGGTCGACGGCACCGGTGCCGCCAGGGCCGGCATCCGTCCGGCATATCGCGATCGCCGCGGACGGGTGACGGTGGGCGATGTGATCGTCGAAATCGATGGTAAGCCGGTTCACTCGAGCGGCGAGCTCGGACTGATCCTCGAA
>JAIVTZ010000660.1:0-2569 GCA_049188105.1 Deltaproteobacteria bacterium
GTGAACGGTAGGACGGCGATCGAGTGTCCCCTCGACGAGGACTTTCCAGCGCCCATGTCAACGTCGGTGACTGGAGTCGTGACGTTGAGTGATGCGTCGTGTTCCACGGACCTTCGGAGCACGATCGCAGTCAGCACCACGACCAGCAACGCGATGACCGCTCCTGACACCCACACCCATCGGCGCCCCGAACCGGCGGCCACGGGTGGCGGCGTCACGGCGACCCGGTCGGCAGTCGAGTCGCGCCGCAATCGCTTGAGATCGGCGCACAGATCGGCGGCACTCTGATAGCGCAGGGCGGGGTCCTTCTCCAGCGTCTTGTTGACGATGTGTTCCAGTTCGACCGGGACCTCCGTGTTGATCTCCATCGGCGCGGTCGGCATCCGGTTGAGAATCGCATCGAACACCGCCGCGGAGGTGTCGCCCTCGAAGGGGCGACGGGCCGTAATCATCTCGTAGAGCACCACGCCCAGCGAGAAGATGTCCGTCCTCGGGTCGAGCTCTTTGCCCAGAGCCTGTTCGGGTGACATGTGGAAAATCGAGCCGACCACCGCCCCCGGGGTCGTCATGGCCACCGCCGATCGAGTCGCGTCGTCGTCACCGAGTTCAAACGCGGGGTCGACCGAGAGCTTGGCCAGGCCGAAGTCCAGCATCTTGGCCCGTAGGGAAGTCGACTCGTCCCGGATCACGAAGATGTTCGCCGGTTTGATGTCGCGGTGGATGATCCCCTTGCCGTGTGCGGTGGCGAGGGCCTCGGCAATCTGGATCGCAAGGTCGATCGCGTCCTCGATCTCCATCGGACTGCCGCCGATGTGCTGCTGCAGCGACCGGCCCTCCAGCAGCTCCATGACGATGAAGTGTCGTCCTTCCCACTCGCCGATGTCGTAGATCGAACAGATATGGGGGTGGTTGAGGGCCGAGGCGGCGCGGGCCTCGCGCAGGTGGCGCTCTACGGCTTGCGCATCCTGCGCCCTTTCTTCCGGAACGAACTTCAGCGCGACGTGGCGATGCAGGCGGGTATCCTCGGCCTTCCAGACGACACCCATCCCGCCCTCGCCGATCTTCTCGATCAGGCGGTAGTGCAGCAGTTGTTGTCCGGGCCGAATCGACATTCTGGTCCCCTTAGCGACGATCACCTCGGTGGCTCCAGCTTGATCAGCACGATATCAGAGTCTTTGCTCAATCGATCAAACGATCGGCTGGCCTTCCGGTGCCCCCATGGTGTCTGTCGCAGGAGAAAGGAATTGCGACAGAGTCTTGACAAGTCGTGCCTCGGCATCTATATTGGTAACCGAATGGTTACTAATAGTCATCAGCTCGACCTCGTTTTTGCGGCCCTCGCCGACCCGACGAGACGCGCGATACTCGCGCGGCTCGCCGAGAGTGACGCCACGGTGGGCGACCTGGCGAGACCGTTCGATATCTCGCGCCCGGCGATCTCGAAGCACCTGAGGGTCCTGGAAAGGGCCGGATTGGTGCACCGCGCGCGCGACGGCAGGCTCAGCAGGTGCGGTCTCGACGCCACACCGATGCGTGACGCGGCCGCGTGGGTCGAGAAATACCGAGTGTTTTGGGAGTCACAACTGGCAGCGCTGTCGCGCTACCTCGAACACGAAAAGGACCGAAAGGAGAACTGGGAAAATGACAACCATGACTGACACATCGCTGAGGCTCTCGCGGACGATCCGGGCGGATCTGGCGACGGTCTTCGAAGCGTGGACCGAGCCCGAACAGCTCAAGCAGTGGTCGGCGCCTGAAGGCATGACCGTCGCTGCGGCCGAGGTCGACCTGAGGGTTGGCGGGCGCTACCGCATTCGCATGAAAAACCCCGACGGCGAGATCTTCACCGCGGTGGGCGAGTATCGGGAGATCGATTACCCGAACCGGTTGGTCTACACCTGGGGCTGGGAGGAAACCGGGAACAACCATTATGAAACCAGAGTCACGGTGGAATTCTTCGATCGCGGCGGCGCCACCGAGGTCGTGCTGACCCATGAGCTCTTCCCCGACGCGGAGTTGGCGGGAAAGCACACCGAGGGTTGGACCAGCTGTCTCAACCGCTTGCAGGGTCTGTTCGCAGGCTGACCTTCATCTCACCCCGAGGCCTCACCACCCGTTCTCGACCGCCAGGCGTTGAATCCGACGGCCCCACAACCAGCGCGCGAGGTGGCCGATCATCACAATGAGCGACAGGAACAGAGCCGGACCCGGAGCGACGTGGAGGAAGCCGATGGTTGTCACCAGCACCACTGCGCCCAGGGCCGAGGCGACTACGGCCGCTCTTCTTCCGATAGAGGGATGGGGCCGGACGAGCAGACCCAGACCGAGCCACATCAGACCGGCGCCGATGAGTGACATGACCCGACCGGCGGTGGCGCCGGCGCCCGAGGCGTAAGCGACGGCAAACCATGCGGTCTCGTCGCCCTGGTTGGCGTAGAGCTTCTCGAACGCATAGTGGATGCCCGAGGTGGGCACGGCGATGCGCAGGGGCTCCACCGCCCGCTGTTTGGCCGCCTCCTCCCGGTCCCCGGCCATTTGTCGCTCGAGATCGTCGAGATCTTCGCGAACC
>JAIVTZ010000661.1:0-2564 GCA_049188105.1 Deltaproteobacteria bacterium
AGATGGGTGTTCTCTATCCTTACGTCAAGTCCCCGGATGCATATCACTGTCCGGCGGATAACGTTCGCAAGAGCATGTATGACCAGACGACGGTCTTCGTCTCGTATGCCATACCTGCATGTCTCTACCAGGCGCCCAGCAAGAGTCACGCTCGATATAACATCCAGATCAGGATTTTCGATGAAATCACTTCTCCGTCGAAACGCTATGTTTTCGTGGAGACGGCCGAGACTCGCAATTTCAATATGAATCAGCGTTTCATCATGGCTGCTCCCGAGTACACCAATCTCGACGTTTGGGGCTGGTGGGGACCGATGGCGATCAACCATGGCAATAGCAGCGTCCTGGGTTTCTGTGATGGTCATGCCGAGGTGCGCAAGTGGCGAGACCGCTACACCATCGACCGCGACTCCATGGCCCTCTTCATCGTCGTACCGATCTCGGCCGGGGTGGCCGCGATCGCGACGCCCGCTGCCTCGAGGGCGGCGATCTTGTCGGCTGCGGTGCCCTTGCCGCCGGAGATGATGGCGCCGGCGTGACCCATCCGTCGACCCGGAGGGGCGGTCTGACCGGCGATGAAAGCGGCCACCGGCTTGGACACGAACTGCTCGATGAACTCGGCCGCGTCCTCCTCGGCGGAGCCGCCGATCTCACCGATCATCACGATGCCCTTGGTGTCCTTGTCCTCCTCGAAGGCCTCTAAACAGTCGATGAAGTTGGTGCCTGGCAGGGCATCGCCGCCGATACCGACCGCGGTCGACTGCCCGAGATCGAGCGCCGTGAGCTGGCCGATCGCCTCATATGTCAGGGTGCCGGAGCGCGACACGACCCCGATCGGGCCGGGGATCGTGATGTGGCCGGGCATTATGCCGAGCTTGCACTCTCCCGGGGTGATAATGCCGGGGCAGTTGGGCCCGATGAGGCGGGTCGGCAGCCCTTGCAGGATCCGCTGCACGCGCACCATGTCGAGGGCGGGGATGCCCTCGGTGATGCAGACGACGACCTCGATGCCGGCGTCGGCCGCCTCGAGAACGGCGTCGGCCGCGAACGAGGGCGGTACGAAGATCAGCGATGCGTTGGCGCCGGTCTCGCGGACCGCGTCATCGACGGTATTGAAGACAGGGACGCCGTCCACCTCCTGGCCCGCTTTGCCGGGGGTTACGCCGGCCACGATCTTGGTGCCGTACTCCCGACATTTCTCAGCGTGAAAACGGCCTTCTTTGCCCGTCAGACCCTGAACGACGACCGCGGTACCGGAGTTTACCCAGATGCTCATGACGCCCTCCCAACCGCTTCCACTACCTTTTCGGCGGCATCCGCCATTCCCTTGCCGACCATCAGATCGAGGCCCGAGTCGGCGAGCACCTGCCGGCCCTCCTCGACGTTGGTTCCCTCGAGCCGGACAACCAACGGCACCTTGAGCTTGACCTCCTCGGCGGCCGCGACGACCCCGCGCGCGACCATGTCGCAGCGCACAATGCCGCCGAAGATGTTGACCAGAACGCCCTTGACCGATGGGTCCGAGAGGAGGATCCGGAAGGCCACCGCCACTCGTTCCTGCGAGGCGTCACCCCCCACATCCAGGAAGTTGGCCGGCTCGCCGCCGTAGTGGTTGATGATGTCCATGGTCGCCATTGCCAAACCGGCGCCGTTGACCATGCAGCCGATGTTGCCGTCGAGCTTGATGTAGTTGAGGTCGAACTCGGAGGCCTCGACCTCGAGCGGATCCTCCTCGTGGATGTCGCGCATCTCGGCGATGTCCGGATGGCGGTACATGGCGCTGTCGTCGACGTTCATCTTGGCGTCGAGGGCGATCACCTTCCCGTCGGTGGTGATGACCAGTGGGTTGATCTCCAAGAGCGAGGCGTCGGTCTCGCTGTAGGCCTTGGCGAGTGCGTGCATGAACTTGACGCCCGCCTTGAAGGCGTCACCTTCGAGCCCGAGACCGAAGGCCAATCGGCGGCTGAGGTAGGGGTGGAGGCCGACGTCGGGGTCGAAGTGGGCCTTGAGGATGGCGTCGGGGTTTTCCGCCGCAACCTCCTCGATCTCCATGCCGCCGAAGCGCGAGGCCATCATCACCGGAAACCCTTCGGAGCGGTCGAGGACGACGCCCAGATAGAGCTCGCGATCGATCGGCAGCGCCTCTTCGATGAGGACCGTGCGCACCAGCTTGCCCTCGGGCCCGGTCTGCTTTGTGACCAGGGTCATGCCGAGGATCTCCTCTGCGAACTTGACCGCCTCGTCGGGGTCGTCGGCCAGCTTGACGCCGCCGCCCTTGCCGCGGCCGCCGGCGTGGATCTGGGCCTTGACCACGACCCTGCCGCCGAGCTCCTCGGCCGCCGCTCGCGCGGCCCCCGACTCGGTGATCACGATGCCGCGAGGCACCGGGACTCCGTGCCGGGCCAGCACCTCTTTTCCTTGATACTCGTGAATCTTCATCTCGCCTCCTTCGGGACTCACCCGAGCGGCCGGGTTGCGCTATTGTGCACCCGATTTCCTGAGCCCGCAAGGTCTGATCTGTAGAATGAAAAAAGGCTCATTTGAGCAGGGGAGGAGCCATGGTC
>JAIVTZ010000662.1:0-2552 GCA_049188105.1 Deltaproteobacteria bacterium
TGGCCCTGCACGGCAATATTCCACACCCGGCCGAGGTCAACGGCACCAGCATTCCCGGCGGCTGGAACCTGGCCCGGCAGCGCTATCTGCGGCGCTGCGTCGATCTCTTCGGCGACCGCCTCGCCACCGCCGGCATCCACACCAACCACAGCTTTCCCGAGACCCTGCTGTCGTGGGACTTCTTCCACCTGCCGCTATCCGAACGGCAGGGCCGCACCATCGAGGATTACCGCAACCAATCGGTCATCCGGGCAACCCGGCTGCTGCGCCCCATGTGCCCGGTGTTCATCGCCGTCAGCGCCGCCTCTCCCTTCGCCTGTGAGGAGATCAATGGCCGCAGCGAGGTGGTGCTCACAGCCGACGATTCGCGGCGGTTGCTCGCCTTTCCGAACCCCGAGGATCTCGACGTTCCGGGTCTCTACGCCAGCCACGGCGATTATCTGGACATCTCCTACCGGTTGGTGCGGTCGGGGGTGCGCTTCGGCGCCAACAACTGGACGCCGGTGCGGGCCCGCTCCGACGTCGATCCGGTGCGGCGCAACATCACGGCCACCAGCGAGCAGCTGCGTGAGCTGTACAAGCGTGGGATCTATCCCATCGGAGAGCACGGCGGCCTCGAGGAGGCCGAGCGGGCGCTGGTGGTCGAAAACCTCTGCGCCCGGGTCGACCTGCCGATGAACCGGGTCGAGGTGCGCACCGACGAGGGGGGCGACGATCTCGAGCTGTCGGCGGCCAAGGTCCTCTTCAAGGACCTGCTGATGCTGCGGATCTACGCCGAGCCCGAGTACGGCGCCGGCTACGCCTACGACGCCGACGACATCGCCCGCGCGCGGCGCAACGAGAATGCGGCGGCCCGCCGCGGCCTCGACGCCGAGCTCGAGGACCCCATTGGGCGCGGGAAGATCACCACCCGCGACTACCTCGGGCGCCTCCTGTCCGAGATCGAGCCGCTGGCTCAAGACCTCGGTGTTTCAGAACAGCTCGACCCGCTGCGAGAGATGGCCGGCGGCGGTCCGAATCCGGCGGCCAAGATCCGGCGGTGGATCCTCGACGAGCTCGGCGACGATCGGCGGCAAGCGCCCTCCGGTTTGGTCATCGTGCCCGCCGCCTTGCTCGCCGGGTGGTTCGAGGAGCGGCGAGATCTCGTCGCCCGCGAGGTGTCCGAGATCGCGGCGCGGCCGGAGGATCACGGCGCCGAGTGGCCCAAGCTGGCGCCCCTCGTCGTCGGTCTAGAGCGGATGGCCGAGGAGCGCCCGGAGATGCCCATTCGTCTCGGCCGCGCGCGGGAGGCTCTCGTGGTCGAGGGCCTCGACGACCGTGCCGCGGACGTGCTCCAGCTTGCGGCCGATCTGGTGCGCATCCCGTCGGTGACCAACTGCCCCGAAGAGCGAGTCGCCCAGGTCTTCTCCTGTGCGGGCTTCGTCGCCAACCGGCTGACGGCGGGTGGCCTCGATGTCCGGCTCTTCGATCGCGGCCGCTACCCGGCCGTGCTGGCGGGCTTTCACCGCGCGCCCACGCCCGAGGTGACGCTGTGCGGTCACTTCGACGTGGTGCGTCCGGAGCCCGACGACAGCCAGTTCGAGCCGAGGGTGCAGGGCGACTACCTGTGGGGCCGCGGCGCGGCCGACATGAAGACCGTGGTCGCCAGCTACATGGTGTGGATGTGCGAGCGCGCGGCAGCCGGTCCGCCGTACCCGCCCTTCAACCTGCTTCTGGTCGGCAACGAGGAGAACGGCGAGGGGGACCCCTTCGGCACCCCCCACGTCCTCAAGACCCTGGAAAAGGAGAGCGGCTGGCAGCCGCAGCTGATGGTGGTGGGGGAGCGCACCGGCGAGGCGGGCGACGAGCTCCACGGCGCGGTCTGCACCTCAAGCCGCGGCCTCCTTCGTCTATCGGTCACGGCCCGCGGCGTCTGCGGCCACACCGGCACCAGCGGCAGCCCCGCCGATCTCCTCGACAAGCTGGTGGAGGTTCGGAGCATTCTCAGCGCCGCCTTCAAGCGCCACCTGACCCTGTCGAGTCTCGACGGCTGGGAGACCACGGCCCGCTTCCCCTTCCTCAACGTCGGTGAGCCCGGGGTCTACAACATCACCGCCGGCAGCGGCGTGCTCGGAATAGAGGTCCGCCCGATCCCCGGTGACGATCTCGAAGGCCTGGTCGCCGAGGCCGAGGCCCTGTGCGGCGAGCTCGGTCTCGAAACCGTCGTGGAGGTCATGGAGTCAGGCGTGAGCTGCCCCCCCGCCAACCCCCACCTGGCCACCCTCCTCGCCGCCGTCCAGGAGGTCTCCGGAGAGCCCGCCGTCATCGGCAAGAAAAAGCCCGGCTCCTCCGCCCGCTTCGCCCCCGGCGGCAACCAGGTCGTGTGGGGCCAGACCGGCATCGGCCCCCACTCCCGCGAGGAGCGCCACTTCATCCCCTCCATCGAGCCGTACCTGAAGGTGCTCGACGCCTTCGCAAGCAGGGTGGGGGAGGGGTGATGGCCCTGGGAACGCCGAGCTCCAGCTCGGCATCCACCCTGGCGACAGATCCCGACGGCGTTCGGTTGAAGACGG
>JAIVTZ010000663.1:0-2553 GCA_049188105.1 Deltaproteobacteria bacterium
CGTTTGGTCGCAAGGTGCTCGGGATCAACCCGGTCCTTCTCCTCGGGGCGATCACCGGCTCGATGACCAGTGGAGCGTCGCTCAGCATCGTGACCGCCGAGGCCCGCAGCGCGGTCCCTGCGCTGGGATACACGGGTGCCTACGCCTTTGCGAACGTGATGCTGACTGTCGCGGGCAGCTTGATCCTATTCTTTTAGCCCGGCCGCCCACCCAGTGGCCAGTAGCCAGTGGCCAGTACCCAGTTCCCTGGGAAGGGTTGACTTCTGAGGTTGGACCGCCGCCAAACCGGATAAACGAGATGAACGGAAGCGCCGGAGGCGCGACAGGTTCTTAGCCTGGGGCGTGAGCCCCAGGGTGAACACAGCAACAGAATGAAAGCCCCCGAAGGGGGCGACAGATATGTGTTGTGGCGTGAGCCACAGGCGTCACCGCGATATTTCTGTCGCCGCTCCGCGGCTTCCTCTCTATTTTCTCATCCGTATCCTGGGGCTCACGCCCCAGGCTATGTATCTTTCGCCGCTCCGCGGCTCGCGATCGAATGACGACTTTTCGTCAGGACTTGACCCCTCAGAAGGGGAAAACGATGGGCGCCAGGATGATAGTGATCACCCCGACCAGTACCGTCAGAGGGACACCGATCTTTACGTAATCGATGAACCCGTATTTTCCTGGGCCGTAGACCATCAGATTCGTCTGGTATCCCATCGGTGAGATGAAGCTGCAGGACGCGCCGACCATCAGGGTCACGGCAAAGGGCATGAAGCTCACCCCGAGGCTGCCGGCCAGGACCAGTGCGATCGGGTACATGAAGGCCGCCGAAGCGACGTTGGTGATGAGGGTGTCCATGATGATGCAGCCGACGAAGATGGCGATCAGCGCGATCATCGGGTTGTCGCCGCCGATCGCGCCCAACCCTCTCGCGATGATCGTCGACAGGCCGGTGGCACTGACCGCCGACTCGATGCCGATCGCACTCGCGATCACCACCAGGGTCGAGACATCGACGCTCGCACCGGCCCTCTTCAGCGGCAGGCATCCGCTCAGGATCAGCATTCCGCTGGCCAACAGGGCCGCGTTGAGCATGCTCATCCACCCCATCGCGACCACGACCACCATCGCGACGGTGATCAGGGTCGCCGCTGCGGCCTTGTCATACCGCTGAATGTGTTCACGGGTGATGCGCCGGGTCATCGAGAACTCAGTCTCGTTCCGGTTTTCGTAGAAGAACGCGCTGTCGACCTCTGCAACGACAATGTCTCCTGCCTGAACCACCGTCCCGCGCATCTGACCGGGCAACGGCTTGCCACCTCGTGAAGCCGCAATGAGATTCGCCTTGTACGGGCTCTCCGGATCAACGGTCCCAATTTCCTGGCCGACGAACGAGCTCCTGCGGGAGAGCGCCGCCTCGACCAGGGTGTGTCGGTATCGTTCCTTGCCCAGACGACCCGACTCGATGTTCGACTCGAGCCCCTCGAATCGCCACAGATCGGGCAACGCGTCCGACACGGTCGAGAACCGCAAGACGTCGTTGGCCTCGAGCACCGTTTCGGGTGCGGCGGCTTTTTCTTTATCGAATTGATCGGTCAGGGCCGTCAGCTCGAAGTCGGGAGAGTCGAGCAGACCAGTGTCCGCCAACCTCCGACCTACCAGGGAGGAGCCTCCCTGAACTCGAAACTCGGCGCCGAAGAGGCGCCGAATCGACCGGTCCGTCTCCACTTCGCGGGAATCAGGGAGCAACCATCGACTCGTCAGCATAATGAAAAGAATGCCGGCCACTGTGATCGGCACACCGACCCAGGCCAGATCGAACATTGCGATCTCCCGCATCGGCGGCAGGTTTTCGCCGCCTCGTTTGAGCGTGTCGAGCACCATCCCCGCGATTACCAAGTTGGTGGCGGTGCCGATCAGAGTGCAGGTGCCTCCGAGGATGGACGAATAGCTCAGCGGGATAAAGAGCCTGGTTGCCGGAAGCCGGCACGATTTCGACAGGTCGCGGATGACCGGGATCATCATGGCGACGAGCGGTGTGTTGTTCAGAAAGGCGCTTCCGAAGGCCACTGCCGGCAGGATTCGCGCCTGGGCGGTGATCAGGGTTTTGGGACGCCCGATGAGCTTTTCGCTGATCATGGTGATCGCGCCGGTGCTGTACATGCCCGCGGCCACCATGAAAAGCGCGCCGATGGTCAACACGCCCGGGTTCGAAAAACCCTTGAGGCTCGCCTCGAGGGGGGCGAGCCTGAAGGTGATCGTCAGGGTCAGTGCACCGAGAAACACCGCCGCCGGCGGGATCTTGGTGAATATCAACAGGGCAAACGTGGTCGCCAGGATCCCGATCATCAACAACACTTCAACCGTCATGACTCAACCTCCGTGCCCGATCGGCGGCCGATGCAAAGCGTGCCGCCGGATTATTGATCATGGAGGCAATGTAGCCCGCGCGCCGATGTATCGCAATTCCACTTTCGTGGTACTCGCCCACCCACCCACTCAGTAGCCAGTAGCCAGTGGCCATTTCCCAGTTCACAGTGTGGATACCTGGTACTGGGTACTCGG
>JAIVTZ010000664.1:0-2546 GCA_049188105.1 Deltaproteobacteria bacterium
CCCCTCAACACGGGAGATCGTCTCCGGGAAGCCCATAACTCAAAACTCAAAACTCAAAACTCTCAACTCTCAACTCTGAACTCTGAACTCTGAACTCTGAACTCTTCGCGCCTACAACGTGGAAATCGGGTCCACGTCGATCACACGCCGTACGCCCCGTGGCACCGTCTGCGCTTCGATTTTTTCCAACATCCCGCGCAGCAGCTCCCGGTTGGCCGCCGACAGCAGGAGCTGCCAACGCCAGTGGTTTCGAATCCGCTCCATCGGCGCAGGCGCGGGTCCGCGAAGGCGGACCCTCTCCGGAACCGGCGTCACGGCCCGCGCGGCCGCTTCCGCCGCATCCCTGGCCAGGCGCTCGCTGGTGGCCTCGAACCGGACCAGGGTGAGACGGGTCACCGGGGGGTAGGAGAAACTGCGCCGGAAGACGAGCTCTTCGGCGAGAAAGGTCGTCACATCATGGTTGCAGGCGAGGCGGACCGCGGGGTGTTCCGGATAGTAGGTCTGGATCACGACCCGCCCGGGCCGTTCGCCGCGGCCCGCGCGGCCGGCGACCTGAGTCAGAAGTTGGAATGTGCGCTCGCTGGCACGGAAATCCGGCAGGCCGAGCATGGCGTCCGCCGAGATCACGCCGGTCAGGGTGACGTTTGGGAAGTGGTGCCCCTTGGCCACCATCTGGGTGCCGATGAGAACCTGGACGGTGCCGGCCGCGAACGCACCCAGCGTGTCCTGGAGACCGGAACGCCGGCGCACGGTGTCGCGGTCGAGGATCGCCGACGAAACCTCGGGCAGAAAGCTCCGGAGGTGGTGGGCGACCTTTTCGGTGCCGGCGCCGACCGCGTCGAGGAGGTCGCCGCCGCACGCCGGGCATTTCGACGGCGCGCGCTCACGGTGGCCGCAGTAGTGGCAGCGGAGATCGCCCGACCGCTGGTGGACGACCAGCGACACCGAGCATGCCGGACACTCGACGCGATGGCCGCAGTCGCGGCAGAGGTATATCGGCGCCCATCCCCGGCGCTGCATGAGCAGGATCGCCTGCTCGCCCCGTTCCACGGTCTCGGCCAGCAGCTCGCGCAACCGGCGGGAAAACAGGGTGCGCCCCTGCTCTCCGGGTTCGGGCGGCTCGCCGCGCAGGTCGACAAGCTCCACCGAAGGCAGCTCGCCGCCGGCCACGCGGCGGGTCAGCTGAAGCCGCTCGGCGAGGTCCCGCTCGACCAGGGCGGATGCTTCCACAGAGGGGGTGGCCGAGCACAGGAGGACCGGGATCTCGAGGTGGCGGGCCGCCACCAGGGCGAGGTCGCGGGCGTTGTAGCGCGGCGCCTCTTGCTGCTTGTAGGCGGCGTCGTGCTCCTCATCGACGACGATCAGCCCGAGGTTTTCGAAAGGCGCGAAGAGTGCGGAACGGGGGCCGACAACGACTCTGGCCTCCCCGGCTCGGATCCTCTTCCATTCGCGCCACCGCTCGCCATCCGAGAGCGCCGAGTGCAGAACCGCAGCCTGCGATCCAAAGCGGTGCTCGACCGCACCCGAGGCTGCCGGGGTGAGGCCGATCTCCGGCACCAGGACGAGACCGCCGCCACCTCCGGCCAACACCTTCTCGAGACAGCGCAGGTAGACCTCGGTCTTCCCCGACCCGGTGATGCCCTGGAGGAGGATCGGTGCGTAGCGCTTCTCGGCGATGGCGGTCTCGACCGTCTCGACCACTATCCGCTGCTCGTCGGTCAGGGTGAGCCGCTCGGTGGTTGGCTGCAGGACCCAGCGCGGACGGCGCGGCGCCGCCTGGTGAAACCTGATCAGCAGGCCGGCCTTATCCATCGCGCGCAGGGTCGCCGGTGAGCACCCGACCTCCGCGCAGACCTCGGCGGCGAGCGCGGGTCGGCCCTGCTCGGCAAGCCACTCGAGGATCTCGCGCCGCCGAGGGGCGCGCCGGCAGCGTTCGAGGAGCTCTTCGATCGGAACCTCGGGGAGCTGCACAGCCGCCACCTCGGCCTCGGGCGCCCGGTCGCGCCGGCGGCGGCTGAGGGAGGCGAAACCAGCCGCGACCAAGGCGTCGAGGGGACTCCGGCTGCGGACCCCGGCGCGGCCGAGCAACGCCGGCACACCGAGCCTGGTTGTGGTCTGGAGCTCGGCCAGAACTGCACCTTGCTTCGCGGGAAGCGCGGTGGGGTCGGCGCCCACGCCGGCCGTGGTCAGACGGGCAACCTCGCCGTCAGACCGTAGGAGGCCGGCGGGGAGGATCGTTGCGAGGGTGTCGCCGAGCGGGCAGCGGTAGTAGCTGGAAACGAAATCGGCGAGGAAGAAGAGGTGCGGCGGCAGCAGGGGTTCGGGATCGAGGACCTCGATCAGGGGGCGCACGGATGCGGGCGCGAGATCGGTCGTGTCGGAGATTTCGACCAGCACACCGGTAGCGGTGCGCCGGCGCAGCGGCACCCGTACCCGCACCCCCGGCACCGCGAAAGCCTCGAGATCCACGGGAATGGAGTAGATCAACGCCTCGGGAGCGCTCTTCGGAATGGCGACCTTGGCATACACCGGCTCATGGTAGCGCG
>JAIVTZ010000665.1:0-2539 GCA_049188105.1 Deltaproteobacteria bacterium
AGAGGACCTCGGGGGCGGTGCCGCACTGGGCGGCGATGAGGTTGCGGGGCTCGGCCAGCTCGACGGTGTCGCCGGGCATCAGCTCACGGCCGCCGGCGCGGCTGAGGAGGTAGATGGCGAGACGCTCCTCGACCCGCCGCTGGGTCAGCAGCTCGAGCTTGGTGGCGAGCTTGCGGGTCCACAGCGAGATCGAACCGAGCATGGCGAGGCCGAGCTCGGGCGCGGTGTGCAAGAGGTCGAGGAGAGCGGCCCGCGGCAGGCCCCACAGGCGGCAGCTCTCCATCGCCTCGGCGGTGGCCGGGTAGGTGCCGGCGGCGAAGAGGGCGGCCTCGGCGAAAGTCTGACCGGGGTGCACCAGGTGTAGCAGGAGCTCGCGGCCCTGCGGCGAGTAGCGCACCAGCTTGAGCCGTCCGGAGATCACCGCGTACAGGGCCTCGGCGGGCTCGCCCTCGTGGAAGAGGATCTCGCCACGCTCGATGGTGCGTTCGTGCCCCGCCTTGATCACGTGGGCGCGTTGCTCCTCGGTGAGCTGTTGCAGCAGCGGAAGGTCGGCCAAGGTCTCGTGAGGTCCGGACATGGTCGGATTGTAACCCGGCCGCGACCGGATCTCAGGGGTCGGAGATCTCCTCTGTCATGGCGGTCCCACCGACGTGGGTGTAGAGCGGCGAGTCGAGCTCCTGCAGCCGCCGGTGGTACTCCTCCTCGGTGATGGCCGTGTGCCAGTGGCCCGCGGCCTGGAAGCCGACGATGACGACCAGGTAGAGGCCCACCGCGAAGGCGGCGGCGGTCACCGGGCGCAGCCACACCTGCCGGCCGAGCGGCTTCGGCGGCCGCACCACCAGGCACGAGGTGACGGGGCATGCCACGACGCAGTCCTGGCAGCTGGTGCACTCGATGGAGGCCACCCGCTGCATGGTGTGAACCTGCAACCGCGCGGGACAGACCTCGGTGCACGACCGACAGTCGGTGCAGATCTCCGGGTTGCGGGTGATCTTGAGGGGCGCAAAGCGTCCGAGGAGGCCGACCAGCGCGCCGTACGGGCAGAGGTAGCGGCACCACAGGTCGCGCACGAAGACCGAACCGACCACCAGGATCCCGAGGACTGCGATGGTGAGTCGCGTGGGCTCGGCGAAGAAGAGCCACATCTTGGCGTCGACGACCCTGGCGTAGGGGCTGGCGAGGAAGGCCTCGACCGCGCGCGGGCTCATCGTGTACCAGACCGCCCACGCGAAGAAACCGAGGAGCAGGAACTTCAGCCCGCGCAGGGGGATGTCGAGCCAGCGCGGAGGGGTCAGGGTGCGGCCGACGAGGCGGATGCCGAGGCGGCCCAGGAGCTCGGACAACAGGCCGAAAGGACAGAGGTAGGAGCAAAAGCTCTTGGCCACCACCACGGACATCAGGCAGATGCCGATGAAGATCGCGAGGCCCGCAGGGTGGATGGCGTCCACCGTTCCCTCGTGGATGAGGTGGCGGAGGCCGAGCATGGCGTCGATGGGCAGGAAGGCCTCGACACCCGGGGGCCGCGACACCGATGGCCAGCGACCGGCGAGGTGCGGCATCACCCACAGGGAAAACTGGACGCCGATGAGAACGACGACCGCAGTCATCGTCCACTGGATGACACGGCGAAGGGTCAGGACCTTTTTCACAGAAGCAGATTGTCGCAGAGCGCGTTGGAAGGCAATGACTGGGGTCAAGGGGAGTGTCATGGGACGGTCATAGTTCGAATTCGGAAGGCTCTTAGGAAGCTGAGCCACTATAGCGGATTGTCACGGAGCAGTTTGAGAAGGATCGAGTAGAGGTCTTGGTTTCGGTGATTGAATCGGAATTCGCATTCCTTGAGGTGCAAGTAAAACGTGTGGTGGTGAACGCCGTTGAACTTGGAGAGTCGTCGTTTGGCAGAGCTCCAGAAGGCCTCGATGCCGTTGATGTGGTTTGATCTGTCGGCGAACTGGTTCTTGCTGTGTTTTACCCGAAAGTGCTTCTTGTAGCCCACGTCGACAAGCCCGTCGTATCCACTCCAACCATCGCTGTGAATCACCGATTCAAGGCTCACTCGTCCTCGTATCACCTTTTGTAGAGTTGGCTTTGCGCAGTTAGGCACTATCTGGGTGTAGACGTTCTCGCCGCGCTGAAAGACACCAAAGACGGCTGTCTTCCCTGCAGCTCCTCTTCCTTTCTTTCCTCGGACTCGTTTCGGCCCAAAGTAACTCTCATCCACTTCCACAACACCCGAGTAAGGTGACTGCGCCTCGCACTCTGCGGCGAGACGTCGTCTAATTTTCAGGAAAATCGAATTCGCCGATCGAATGCTCAGCCCGGTTAACCGGGCTGTCTGGGTCGCTGTCAGGTCCTCGCAAAAACAGCGCACCAACGAACGAAAACGCCTCTCGCTAATTCGGGAACGACTGTAGTACTTGTTATGTCCTGACATATCAGAAGCATACGCCTCCTTTCGCAGACGTTAGCTTCCTTAGAGCCTACCTAATACCTTATACCTAATACCTCACTCTATTTCGAGCCACTTGAACCAGATCGG
>JAIVTZ010000666.1:0-2521 GCA_049188105.1 Deltaproteobacteria bacterium
CAAGCGTAGCGTCAGGTCTTCCATCATCGCCGACAGTCACGGCAGATTCCACAGCCGGCCGCCGCGCGTTCGCGCGGCGATTCCCCGCGCGAAGCGCGATCATCCCTTGAGTTCCGGCGGGCAGTCCGCTGCCCGCATGGATTCGCCCTCAAGCTCGAGGCGGTAGGCGTTGTTGACGAGACGATCCAGGAAAGCATCGGCCAGGGTCGGGTCGCCGAAGGCGTCGTGCCACACCTTGGCCTCGAGCTGGCTGTTGACCAGGGTGGAGCGGCGTTTGGCGCGCTCTTCGACGATCTCCATGAGGTCGCGCCGTTGATCGCTGTCCATTGGGTAGAGCCCGAAATCGTCGAGGATGAGCAGCTGGACCTTGCCCAGTCGTTCGATCAGGCGTGGCGCCGTGCCGTCGCCTCGCGCTGCCTTCATCATGTCGAAGAGCCTCGGCAGGCGCAGGTAGCGCACCGAGAGTCCCTCACGACAGGCCCGCTGTCCCAGGGCGCAGGCCAGCCACGTTTTCCCGAGGCCGGTCTTGCCGGTCAGCAGCAGATTGTAGGCAGCGCGGATCCACTCGCATCGGGCCAGGGCGAGAAAGGAGCTGCGGCTCAGATTGCGTTTGTGGCGAAAATTCACGTCCTCGACCGCGGCCTGCGGGAAGCGCAGCTTTGCCACCTGGAGCCGTCGTTTCAGGGCCCGGCTTGCCCGTACCGCCTCCTCGTGGTCGATCATCAAGGTGAAACGGTCATCGAAGCTCAGGTCGGCGCCGTCCTTGATTTTGCAGATGTCCTCGAGCGCCTCCGCCATGCCGTAGAGCTTGAGGGCCATCAGCCGTTCGACCAAACCATGGGTCAGCATGACCGCCCCCTATCTGCGTAGGCCTCCTGTCCCCGGATATTGCTGTGATCAACTGGCGATGGGTCGCGATCTGCCTTCTCCTCGATGCGATCCAGGCCCTTGTCGAGGATCGACTTCACGCTCTTGTAGCTCACCGCCGAGTAGGCCAGTGCCCTGCGACAGGCGGCCTCCAGCCGCTGCTCGCCATACCGATCGGCGAGTCGCACGATGCCCAGGCAGGGCCGGTATCCCTGCTCGGGATGGATCTTCGACGACAGCAGACGATCGACCAGCTCGCTGACATGCGGACCGATCTTTTTTGCCCTGCTGACGACACGCGGCGGGTTCCACCTCCGGTACTCCCGGTGCGAGCTCGGCATGTGCGCCGGCTTGGTCGAGTACCGCGCCCGGCTCCGGCGGTGGGCCGTCACAGGCCGGCCGTTGCGGAAGATCTCCACCAGCGCCGGCGTGACCTTCACGTCGAGGGTCTCGCCGATGTACTGGTAGGGCACGCTGAAGTAGTGCCGTTTGACCTCGACGTGGTAGTCGATGTGGACCTTCAGCCGTTTCCACTCCGTGGGCACCCAGCGTGTCTTGGGCAGGGGCTGAAGCGCAGGCCCATCCAGCTCGGAAAACACGCTCGACCGGCTCCCAGCCATCTTCTGGAAGGGACGGTCGTTGAGCTGGTCCAGGCGCTCGAGCACCTGGGTGCGTGCATCCTCGAGGCCCATCAGCAGCTGGTCCCGCAGCGGCGCCAGCACCCAACGCTCGACCTGCAGCACGCCGTTCTCCACCTTGGCTTTGTCCCGCGACTTGCGCACACGGCCCGGTATGGCGACGGCGTTGAAGTGGCTCATCAGGTCGTCGTAGGACCTGTTGAGCAACGGCTCGTACCAGTCTGCCTTGTTCACTCCGGACTTCAAGTTGTCGAGCACGAAGATCCTCGGCACCCCACCGAAGTACTCGACCGCCCGCTGGTGGGACGCCAGGAAGTCCTCCGACTGCTGGCTCCACGTCACATCCACGTAGGTGTAGTTGCTCGCTCCGAGCGTCGCCACGAAGACCTGGGCCTGGCGGACTTCACCGGTGCCCGGGTCGACCACGTCGAGGGTATGCCCGGCATAGTCGACGAAGCACTTCTCTCCGGCCGGGTGCTCGAAGCGCATCACCGGTTCGATGTCGCCCTTCCAGGAGCCATACAGCTCGCAGTAGCGGCTGTAGCTGTAGGCACGAGGCCCGTAATCCTCTTGGTACTCCTCCCACAAAAGACGCTTGGTCACGCCTTTGCGACGAAGCTCCCTGGCCACTTCGTCCCATTCCGGGACCACCTGGCCCCCAGGGCGCTCTTCCCCGGACGGCGGGTACAGCAATGCCTCGATGGCCTCTTCGGCCAAGGACTCGATCTTCGGCCAGTCCAGCCCGAGCTCCTTGGCACGCCTCACATACCTGCTCACCGCGGTCTTGCCGATCCCGGTGATGAGCGCGATCTTCCGGTTACTCAGCCCCGCCGTCAGACGAAGACGGAGCACCTCCTTGAGCTTGCGCATTTCGATCCTTCTCCTTGGCATCCTGACTCCTCTCGAACGATGTCGAGAAGACAGGATCGCCGGTCAAGGACCCTCTTGCTCAGCTCACCTCACACCCATGGGAAAACTCGATTCCGACGAAAACGGACACCTGCCCGACGCAAAGC
>JAIVTZ010000667.1:0-2520 GCA_049188105.1 Deltaproteobacteria bacterium
CCAGGACCTTCATCGCCTCCCTGGCGATGGCCGCCCCCAGCGGGTTGCCGCCGTAGGTCGAACCGTGGTCACCGGGGTGGAAGACGCCCATGACCTCGTCGTCGGCGAGAATCGCCGACACCGGGTACATGCCGCCGGAGAGCGCCTTGCCGATGATCACGATGTCGGGACGAATGCCCTCATGCTCGAAGGCGAAGAGCTTGCCGGTACGACCGAGCCCGGACTGGATCTCGTCCACCACCAGCAGCGCGTTGTGCTCGGTTGTGATCTCACGCAGGCGGCGCAGGAAGCCCTCGGGCGGAATCACGATCCCCGCCTCGCCCTGGATCGGTTCCACCAGCACCGCCGCCACCTTGTCGTTCATGGCCGCCGCCACCGCCTCGGCGTCGCCGTAGGGCAGGAGACGGAAGCCGGGGGTGAAGGGGCCGAAGCCGAAGCGGTACTCCTCGTCGGACGAGAAGCCGACGATGGTGGTCGTGCGGCCGTGGAAGTTGCCGTCGAAGACCAGGATCTCGGCCTCATCGGCGGGGATTCCCTTGACCGTGTAGCCCCACTTGCGGGCCGCCTTGATCGCGGTCTCGACCGCCTCGGCGCCGGTGTTCATCGGCAGCACCCGGTGAAACCCGGTAAGCGTGGCAAGCTCCTCGCAGAAAGGCCCGAGCTGGTCGTTGCGGAAGGCGCGCGAGGTCAGCGTCACCTTGTGCGCCTGCTCCTGCATTACCTTGACCAACCGCGGATGGCAGTGACCCTGGTTGACCGCCGAGTAGGCGGCCAGGAAGTCCATGTACCGCTTGCCCTCGACGTCCCACACCCAGGCGCCCTCGGCGCGCGCGATGACCACGTCCAGCGGGTGGTAGTTGTGCGCCCCATAGCGCTCCTCGAGCTCGATGAATCTGGCAGATCCAGTCAGCTCAGCCGTCTGCTTCATGGTCTCTTCCTCCCTTGTGTCACGGTTCGCGGGAACTACGAAACGCAGGGACCAGGTCGACCTGCAGAGGCTCTAGCCCGCAACCGGCACGTTACACCCGAGAGCGGGATCGCGCAACACTCCGAACGGGTCTGAACCCAGCGACGTGGCACCTCGATCGAGACGAAGGTTTGAGTTATGAGTTTTGAGTTTTGAGTTTTGAGTTTTGAGTTCCACCCCTCCTCCCCGTTTTGGTTAGGGATGGGCAGTGGATAACTCAAAACTAAAAACTAAGAACTCAAAACTACTGTTGTTGTGCGTTCCAGTGCAGATAGGCCTCGATGAAGTCGTCGATGTCGCCGTCGAGGACGCGGTCGGCATTGCCGACCTCGTGGGCGGTGCGCAGGTCCTTGACCATGCGGTAGGGCTGGAGCACGTACGAGCGGATCTGGCTGCCCCACGAGATGTCCTTCTTGGGCCCCTTGAGCTTGTCGAGTGCCTCCTCGCGCTTGGCCATCTCGAGCTCGTAGAGCCGTGCCTTGAGGACCTTCATGGCGCTGGCGAGGTTTTTGATCTGCGATCGCTCGTTCTGGCAGGTGACGATGATCCCCGACGGCTCGTGCACCACCCGCACCGCCGAGTAGGTGGTGTTGACGCCCTGCCCGCCGGGCCCCGAGGAGCAGTAGCGGTCGATACGAATGTCCTTCTCGGGAATATCGAGATCGACCGCGTCGTCCACCTCGGGGTAGATGTGGGCGGATGCGAAGGAGGTGTGGCGGCGGGATTGGGAGTCGAAGGGAGAGATCCGCACTAGCCGGTGGACCCCGTTCTCCGACCTCAGGTTGCCGTAGGCGTACGGCCCCTTGACCAACAGGGTGGCGCTCTTGATCCCCGCCTCGTCGCCGGGCTGCTCGTCCATCAGGTCGACCTCGAAACCGCGCCGTTCGGCCCAGCGCAGATAGAGCCGTTCGAGCATCTGCGCCCAGTCCTGCGACTCGGTGCCGCCGGCGCCGGGATGGATCTCGATGAAGGCGTTCGACTGGTCGTGCTCACCGGTCATCTTGGCCGTCAACTCGACCCGGTCGAGGAGCGGTGTGGTCTTCTTGAGCGCCGCGCCGAGCTCGGCCCCGGCGCCCTCCTCCCCGTCGCGCACCATCTCGAGCAACACCTCGAGCTCCTCGTGCGCCTCGCTCAGGGATTCGGAGGTCGAGAGCTGCTGTTGGATCTGGGACCGCCGGCTCATGACCTGCCGCGCGCGGTCCTGATCGGACCAGATGTCGGGATCCTGGGCCTCGGTGTCGACCTCGGCCAGCTCCTCTTTCAGCGCATCCTCGTCAAAGGTACCCCCGCAGGCGCTGGATGCGCTCCTTTTCTGCCTCACCGGTCTGGATCAGTTCTTCAATCATCTTCGCCTCTCAGGGGTTCGCTTCCGTCACACCAGGCAGCTCATTCTATCCAACAATCGATCGAGCCGCTAGCTTCCCCGGGGCGGGTAAAGGGGTTAAGGGTTAAGAGTAAAGGCCTGAACGGTACGTCTTGAATGTCCCACCAGCCTCCCTGGAACGTCTTAACTCTTTACCCTTAACTCTTTACTGTGCGGCGCGGCCGCCGAC
>JAIVTZ010000668.1:0-2516 GCA_049188105.1 Deltaproteobacteria bacterium
TCGGTGGAGCGCCGTCGGCGGCACCGGTCTCGACGAGCTGGGGGCTACCGCCGAGGTCACCACGGGCCTGCTCGGCGGCGGCGTCCTCCTCGGCGCCCACTACCGTGAATATGGCGACTATCGGAGCCCCGAGGGCACCGTCTTCAACTCGGAATCGACCATGCAGGGTTTCCGGGCCGGCTGGCAGGCGGCCGCCCTCGGCGGCATCGTCCACCTGGGGTGGCGCACCGACGAGGCACGCGATGTCGGAAAACCGACCCCTGACTCGGAGATCCGGCGGGTCTTCTACCCGCAGGAGACGTCCCATCGGCTCAACCTCGGATTCGAGCGCTCCGGACCCGGCGGCTGGAATCGTCTCAGTGTGACCGCAGGCTGGGACGATTACTCGCTGATTCTCGCCAAGGACCGATTCGCCACCGAGTCGACGCCGCGCGACGTGGCCGAGTCCAGGGTCGATGCGAATGACTTCAATGTGCGGGCAGACGCCGAGCGGCCGCTTGGCGACTGGCGTTTGGTTCTCGGTGCAGAGGTCAGCGGCCGCTACAACCTTGGGGCGGTGAACGAGCACACCACCTTCGATGATGACGGAGAAATTTCAGAGTCGGTCCGGGAGGTGAGCATCGAGAACGCCCACGGCACCGATCTCGGGGCCTTTCTCAGCCTCGGGCGGGCGCTCGGCAGGTGGCGCCTGAACTTCGGCCTCCGCGGCGATGGGGTGTGGAGCGACAACCAGGGCGGGTTTTTCGGCGACCGGAGCACCTTCAACTCGGCGATCTCGGGGTTCGCTGCGGCGGGCGTCGAGCTGGCCGCCGACCTCGAGCTCACCGCGCAGGTTGCGCGAGGATTCCGCGACCCATTGCTGTCGGACCGTTACTACCGCGGCGAGACCGGCCGCGGTTTCATCACCGGCAACCCGGGTCTCGAGCCCGAGACCAGCCTTCAGTTCGACGTCGCCCTGCGCTACAGCCCCGGCGTGACGGCCATCGGGGTGTACGCCTACCGCTACCGAATATTCGACCTCATCGAGCGCTTCCGGGTCGGCGACGACTTCTTTTTTCGCAACCGCGGCGAGTCGGAGATCACCGGTCTCGAGGTCGAATTGAGCATGACCCTCGCCAAGGGTCTGGAGGTTCAGGCCGGCGCCCAGGCATTGAGGGGCGAGATCGTCGAGGACGGTGCGCCAACCGACGGCGTGCCGCCGCCAGGCCTCTTCCTGGTGGTGCGCGGAGACCCGCCCAACCGGTGGTGGTGGATGGTGCGGGGCGCGGTTTTTGCGCGTGACGATCGACCGGGTCCCACCGAGCGGGAGGTCCCCGGGTACGGCGTCATCGATGCGGGAGTCGGCTACGAGCTGGCGACGTGGTTGGAGGTGTCGGTGCTCGGACGCAACCTCCTCGACCACTCGCGTCTCGCATCTTCAGACGAGGATGCGGTCCTCGCTCCGGGAAGATCACTGCAGCTCGTTCTCCGCGGACGGTTGTAATCGTCGCCTACTTTTTCGGGCTTGGAGAGCCGCGAAGCGGCGGCACATTCATAGCCTGGGGCGTGAGCCCCAGGGTCACGTTGACACGAAGAATGAAAGCCGCGAAGCGGCGACAGACACACTGAAGCAAATGGCTGCGGCTCACGCCACAGCCAATAATCTGTCGCCCCTTCAGGGCTGGGCGAGTTAGCGCCTAGAGAACCTGGGGCTCACGCCCCAGGCTATTGATATGTCGCTCCTTCGGAGCTTCCGATTCGACCGACCGGGCCTGCAAGCGCAGAGTGCAAAACGCGAACCCGGTTGGGTGGGCAATTGAGAATTAAGAATTGAGAACTGAGAATTGTAACGGCGTCAGCCGTTACAGAGAAT
Organism: Deltaproteobacteria bacterium; assembly: GCA_049188105.1. Taxonomy (GTDB): domain Bacteria; phylum Acidobacteriota; class Thermoanaerobaculia; order Thermoanaerobaculales; family Sulfomarinibacteraceae; genus Sulfomarinibacter. The sequence goes on from JAIVTZ010000668.1 coordinate 1,853, forward strand.
ATCCATCTTCATCAGCGCGCGGTCGAACTCGGCGTCGGTCTTGGCGGCGGCCAGCTCCTTGCGGGCCATGGCGCACTCCTCGGCCTCCTCGACGAACTCGTCCTGGAGATCGGCCACCACCTCGGCCGCCGCGGGGTCGCAGACCTCGGCGTTGACCCGACGGAGGTTCGTGCCCTGAGAGGTTTCCTCGACGACCACGCAGTCACCCATGTGGATCTCGGTCTGGTCCGTCACCACTTTGACGGCGCCACCCGCGATCTCGACGGTGTACATCATGCCCATCTGAGTGGTACTCCTGGCGGATCCGATCAATCCACCCGCGACAGCACTGAGTGCGGTGTTGCGGCGCTTGGTTTTGCCGGACTTCCCTGACGAGGCGACCAAACCGATGGTCCCGCCAACCAGGGCCCCCTGAGTGGTCTTCGAGTCGGTGAGATCGACCCGCTCGGCCTTGACCACGATGCCGTGCTGGATCTTGGCCGACTGGCCCTTCTTCTGCGCCTCGGCGGGCGCCGGCGTGAGCATCAGCCCGGCGACGACAAACATGACGACGGCTGCGATAGATATTGATCTTTTCATTTCGGCATTCCTCCTGTTTCTTTCAACCGATACAGCTACAGGTCATTCCCGCGGCGACGGTGGCCTATCATACTCGCCATCCGCC
>JAIVTZ010000669.1:0-2508 GCA_049188105.1 Deltaproteobacteria bacterium
TACAGGGTTCAGGGCCCTCTGAATCTTGTCTCCGGGTGGTCCCTGTGCCCTGTACCCTGCGCCCTGTGCCCGAATTATCAGGGAGAAGCCTCCGGCTTGGAGGTTGCTTCCTTCAGCAACTTGGTGAGCTTGTCGGGATCGGTGGTGGGGAGCTGACAGGCGAAGTCCTGGCAGACGTAGGCGGCAGCCTTGCCCAGGACGGGCGTGTAGGCCTCGGCGAAGGGCGCCAATCGGCGGATGGCGGCGCCGGATGGGCCCGACGGCACCAGCAACACGGCCGCGTGCGGCAGGTACATCTCTCTGACGGTGGAGATCAGAGCCGCGGTGTCGTCGGCCCCGGGATCCCCGGCAATGACCACCTCGAGCGACGGACCGGCGGCGCGCTGGAGTGCGCCCACGAGCTGGGCGTGGGCGGACGGGAGGCGGCCCGCGTCGGCGGCAAAGGCGGAAAATATCTTGTCGGCGGTCTCCAAGTTCCCCTCATCGCCGGTCAGCCGGGCGAGGCGGACGAAGTTGTCGGCCGCCATCGAGTTGCCCGAGGGAATGGCGCCGTCGTAGACCTCTTTTTGCCGGACCAGTAGCTCCTCGTTGTCGTCGGCTGTGAAGAAAAATCCGCCGCGGGCTTTGTCCCAGAAGAGCTCGAGGGTCTGCTGTTGGAGCTCCAGCGCCTGCTCGAGGTACTTTGGGTTGAAGGTGGCGTCGTAGAGCTCCAGCATGGCCGTCGTCATGAAGACGTAGTCGTCGAGGAAGGCAGGGATCGAGGCCTCGCCGTCGCGGTAGCGGTGGAGCATCCGGCCCTTGGAGGTGTGCATCTCATCGAGGACGAAGCCGGTGGCTCGCTCCGCGGCGCGGATCCACTCGGGTTCGCCGAACACGCGTCCGGCAGAGGCAAGGGCGGCCGCCATCAGCCCGTTCCAGTCGGCGAGCACCTTGTCGTCCTTGAGGGGGTGCACGCGGTTTTCGCGGATGTCGAAGAGACGGGTGCGGAGTAGCTGCAGCCGTTGCTCGAATTCCTTCTGCCTCATCTGAAGCGTCTCTGCGTTTGCGGCATGGCTGTCAGAGAGGTGGGGGATGTTGCGTCCGGTTCGCGTGCCCTTCACCTCGTCGGTGTAGTTCCCCTCGGCGCTGAGATTCCACACCGAAGCGGCGAGGGCGGCGTCCTCCTTGCCCAGGATCTCTTCGACCTCGGCCAATGTCCACAGGTAGAAGAGGCCCTCCTCACCCTCGCTGTCGGCGTCCTCGGCCGAGTAGAACGCCCCTTTGGGTGAGGTCATGTCGCGCAGCACGTAGGTGACGATCTCGCGCACGGTGTGCTCGAAGATCGGGTTCGACGTTGCCAGCCATGCCTCGGTGTAGGCCATGATCAGCATCGCCTGGTCATAGAGCATCTTCTCGAAGTGCGGCACGAGCCATTCGGTGTCGGTGGAGTAGCGGTGGAAGCCGAAACCAATCTGGTCGTAGACGCCGCCGAGTCGCATCTGCTCGAGGGTCCTCGAAACCATCGCCAGCGCCTGTTGGTTGCCGGTCTGCCGCCAGTAGCGGGTGAGAAACACGAGGTTGTGGGGCGAGGGGAACTTGGGCGCCGACCCGAAGCCGCCGTGGGCCGCGTCGTAGCGACCCGCGAGCTGAGTGAAGGCCTCGTCGATCACTGTTGGTTCGAGACTACCGCCTGCGGGCCGCTCGTCCATCTTCTCGAGACCGGCGAGGATCTGCCGCGAGGTGGCCGATATCTTGTCGCGGTCGGAGTCCCAGAGCTGCCGGATACGGGGGATCAGATCGACCATGCCGATGCGGCCGTAGCGGCTCTCCTTGGGTATGTAGGTGGCGGCGTAGAAGGGCTCCTTGTCGGGGGTCATGATGATGGTCAGGGGCCAGCCGCCGCCGCCGGTGAGCATCTGGCAAACGGACATGTAGACCTGGTCGATGTCGGGCCGTTCCTCACGGTCGACCTTGATGTTGATGAAGGCCTCGTTCATCAGGGCCGCGACCGCTTCATCCTCGAAGCTCTCGTGCTCCATCACGTGGCACCAGTGACAGGTCGCGTAGCCGATGGAGAGGAAGATCGGTTTGTCCTCCTTCTTTGCCCTGGCGAAGGCCTCCTCACCCCACGGGTACCAGTCCACCGGGTTGTCGGCGTGCTGGAGGAGGTACGGGCTCTTCGAACCGGAGAGGTGGTTCCTGCCGGCGGGCGGGTTGTCGGTCGACGACGCGTGGGTCATGAGAGCTCCAAGGAGGACGATCGCAGTTATTGTCAGCTGGAGGTTTTTCACGGAGTAGGAAACCGGGTGGTGTCGTGCGGCATTCCACCGGGAGATTTCGAATTTCGAATTTCGAATTTCGAATTTTCGGAAGCGCCTCGGGAAACGGTCCGTGTTCACCGGAGGTGCCTGGCATCCCGGTTCGCCGCGAACCGGCGTGCCTGGCACTTCTCCGGCATTCCACCGGGAGATTTCGAATTTCGAATTTCGAATTTCGAATTTTCGGCAGCGCTTCGGGACACGGTCCGTG
>JAIVTZ010000670.1:0-2498 GCA_049188105.1 Deltaproteobacteria bacterium
GCTCGATTGTAGCCCGCCGGCGCGCCAAAGGCGCGTAGCGGACGAGGTCGAGCGCGACCGACGAGCGCTCGCGCTCGGAGGGCGTGGCGACCGAGGCCGCGTGGCCGCGGGCTCCTGCCCGCGGACGGCGGGCGGGCATGAAGTACAGAGACGGAGATGGTGACCGGCGCGGACGAAAAAACGGCCGCCCGAGGCGGGCGGCCGGTATGAATTGATTGCGAAGAAAGGTTTAACTCTTGCTCTTGGCGGCCTTCTTGGTGTCAGGCTTTGCTTCGAGGAGAGCCGTCGCTGCCTCGGTCATCTCTCGGTACAGCTCTTCCGGCTTCTCTCGCGGCTCCATCTCTTCCTCGGGAACGGGGTCGATGACGGTGCGGCGGTACCGCGGCGCACCGGTGCCCGCCGGGATCAACCGCCCAACGATCACGTTCTCCTTGAGGCCGTGGAGGTTGTCCACCTTTCCGGAAACCGCCGCCTCGGTCAACACCCGGGTCGTCTCCTGGAACGACGCCGCCGAGATGAAGGACTCGGTTGCGAGCGATGCCTTGGTTATTCCGAGCAGCAACGAGGTTGCGGTTGCGGGCTCGCCACCGGCCTCGATCACCCTGTCATTCTCGCGCTGGAAGAGATAGCGTGGAATCTGCTGGTCGAGGAGGCAGTCGGTGTCGCCGGGATCGACAACCTTCACGAAGCGCATCATCTGGCGAACGATCACCTCGATGTGCTTGTCGTTGATGGTCACGCCCTGCGAACGATAGACCTCCTGGATCTTGTCCACCAGGTGTCGCTGCATCTCCGTCTCACCGAGAATCGAGAGGATATCGTGCGGGTTGACGGCACCCTCGGTCAGAGAGTCGCCCGCCTGGATGAACTCACCCTCCTGCACCGAGACGTGGGCATAGCGCGGAATCGAGTACTCCCGGTGCTCGTCACCTTCGCCCTCGACCATGATGCGGCGCTGACCCCGTACCGGCTCGGTGATGCGGATCGTTCCGTCGATCTCCGAAACCACCGCCGGATCCTTGGGCTTGCGCGCCTCGAAGAGCTCGACCACTCGCGGCAGGCCGCCGGTGATGTCCTTGGTCTTGGACATCTCGCGCGGGATTTTGGCGAGCACGTCGCCCGCTGCCAGATCGTCTCCCTCGGCCACCGCGAGATGGGAACCGATCGGCAGCTGGTAGCGCCTGGTTTCCTTGTTCTTGCCGCGACCCTTACCGACAATCTCGAGAGTCGGAATGCGTTTGCCGGAGCCCAACGGTTCGATGACGATCTTGTGCGCGTGGCCGGTCAGCTTGTCGATCTCCTCGCGTACGTTCTCGCCCTCGACCAGATCGTGGAACTGCACCTTTCCGGCAATAGCTGTCAGGATGGCCGAGGTGAAGGGATCCCACTCGATCAGCGGAGTTCCGGGCTCGACGTCCTGCCCATCTTCGACCAACAGGTGCGAGCCGTAGGCCACCGAGTAGCGTTCCTTTTCGCGCTGTCGCTCGTCGAGGATGACGACCTTGCCGGTCCGTGAGATCGCAACCGTCTCACCTTCCTTGTCGATGACCGCGGACACGTTGAGAAACTTGATCTTGCCCTGGTGATTTGCCACATGACGTGACGATTCGGTGCCGCGCGTCGCGGTGCCTCCATAGTGGAAGGTCCGCATCGTGAGCTGGGTGCCCGGCTCGCCGATCGACTGTGCGGCAATGATTCCCACCGCCTCGCCGATCTCGACCATCCGCCCGCTCGCCAGCATGCGGCCGTAACACAGCTGGCACACGCCGCGATCAGTCTCACACGTGAGCGCGCTGCGAATGCGGACCCGCTCGATACCAGCCTCCTGGATTTGGTTGGCAATGGCCTCCGTTATTTCGGTGTTCACGGGCCAGATCTGGGTGTCTTCGATGGGGTCGAAGATGTCCTCGGCGGCCACGCGCCCGACAACACGGTCGCGCAACGGCTCGAGGATCTCGCCACCCTCGGGTGGATCACCAAGGGGTCCACCGCGCCGCGCCATATGCTTCAGAAGCTCATGGTCGATCCGGCGGACACGACCGTGGCGCTGAAGGACATGGATCTGAACGCGGAATGGCTCGACCGGCAGCTCTCGGGCCGAGATCTCGAGCGCTTCTGGCAATTGCTTGAGCGGCCCGATATCCGCGGACGGATACAGGAGACGACGGCTTTCGCGCGGGAGCGGACGTGCGCCTACCTGCGGCAGGAGGGTGTTGCCGACGAGGTAAAATGGGCGATGGTCGACATCGGCTGGTCTCTCAATCTGCAATGGGCTCTGAGGCGGCTGCTCGCGGGGATGGGACTCGAGAACCGGGTACAGGGCTATTACCTGGGGGTCAACGCGGAACGACGCCCGAGGTTGCAAGTGGGACCGTACCGGGCTTGGCTGATGCCAGAGGATTCGGACGAGCTGGTAAAGCGCCTGACCAAGGTCTACCGCGCGGCGCGCGACCACGAGTTCATCAAGGCCGACGGAACCGCCAAGCCCAAGTTTGTGA
>JAIVTZ010000671.1:0-2494 GCA_049188105.1 Deltaproteobacteria bacterium
TCACTTTTTGATCTCAGGTGAGGTCAATATTCAGGTGCCAGAAAGCTTGGCACTCACCTTGAGAAGCTCGTGGTCGGTGGCCGGCAGGCTCTCAGCGGTGCTGGGGAGGCCGGATCTCCTCCACCTCGCCCTTCTCGAGCCTTGCATGGTACTCGGCCCAGGTCATGGACGGCAGACCCGAGTCGCGTGCAACCATGCTGATGCAGTCGTCGACCGGACAGAGCAGCGAGCACAGGTTGCAGCCGACGCAGGTCTCCTGGTCGATCTCGTAGCGGTTGACGTAGCCACCACCCGCGCCGGCCATGAAACGCCGTTCGCCGCTGGTATCGAAGGGGACGCCGGCAGAGGCGGCGAACTCCTCGTCGGGAACCTCGGTGCGGATGATGGACTGGTGGGCGCCGTCCTCACAGGCGACGTAGCACAACCCGCAGTGGATGCAGGAGTCCTGGTCGATCTCGGCGACCACCTTGTAGGCCAGGTCGAGCTCGCCCCAGTCGCCGATGGCGGGCACGGTCGTGCCGACGAAATCGCTCGTCCGCTCGAAGCCCTTGTCGATCATCCATCGCTCGAGGCCGGACACCATGTGCTCGACGAGGCGGAAGCCGTAGTGCATGACGGCGGTGCAAATCTGCACGTTGCTCGCGCCGAGGAGCATGAACTCGACCGCGTCCTGCCACGCCTGGATGCCGCCGATGCCGGAGATGGGGATGTGGATCTCGGGATCCGCAGCCAGGGTATGGACCATGTGCAGGGCGATGGGCTTGACTGCCGGGCCGCAGTAGCCACCGTGCGAGCCCCGGCCGGCGACATGGGGCAGGGGCTGGAAGGTGTCGAGGTCCACGCCGATGATCGAGCTGACGGTGTTGATCAGCGACAGGCCATCGGCGCCGCCGGCCTGCGCGGCCCGGCCGATGGCGCGGATGTCGGTGATGTTGGGGGTCAGCTTGACCAGCACCGGTGTCTGCGCCACCTCCTTGACCCAGGTGGTGATCATCTCGGTGTACTCGGGCACCTGGCCGACGGCGGAGCCCATGCCACGCTCGCTCATGCCGTGCGGGCAGCCGAAGTTGAGCTCGAGGCCGTCGCAGCCGGTGTCCTCCACCCGCTTGACCATCTCGTGCCAGCGCTCCTGTTTGCTCTCGACCATCAGCGAGACCACCAGCGCGTGGTCGGGGAACTCCCTCTTGACCTCTCGAATCTCAGCTAGATTATCCTCCAGGGTACGGTCGGAGATCAGCTCGATGTTGTTGAAACCCATGATCTTGCGCCCGTCGTAGTCGACCGCGCCGTAGCGCGAGGAGACATTGACGATAGGCTCGAAGTCGAGCGTCTTCCACACCGCACCGCCCCACCCCGCCTCGAACGCCCGCCGGACCTGGACGCCGCTGTTGGTGGGCGGCGCGCTCGCCAGCCAGAACGGATTTGGTGAGGCGATCCCACATAAATCGGCGGCGAGCTTTGGTTTCTTCTTCATCGCGCCCTCACCTTTCTCCGCGTCCGTCGAGGAAGTCCGCGATGCCACGGGCGGCGATCTTGCCCTCCTCGACCGCGTTGACGACCTCGGCGCCCTTGCTGATGCAGTCACCGCCCGCGTAGAGGCCCGGTACCGAGGTGGCACCGCTTCCCGGGTCGACCATCAGTCGACCGCGGTCGACCTCGAGACCGTCGATGGTGTCCATGAGCTCGACCAGCGGCTGCTGGCCGAGGGCCTTGATCACCATGTCGCACTCGAGAGTGAACTCGCTGTCCGCGACCGGAACAAGGGTCGCGTCGCGCCCCTGACCCCGCATTTCGAGCCGATGCATGCGCAGACCGGTCAGCGTGCCATCGGTCTGGAGGCACTCCACCGGCGCGGCCAGCCACTCGAAGGCCACGCCGTCGCCCTTGGCCAGCTCGTACTCGTGCTCGTAGGCCGGCATGTCGGCGCGGGTGCGGCGGTAGGCGATGGTGACCTGTTCGGCGCCCAGTCTGACGGCGGCGGTGGCCGCGTCGATGGCGGTGTTGCCGCCACCGATCACCACCACCCGCCGGCCAACCTCGCACTCGGCGAACGGCATGCGGTGGGTTTGGAAAATGAAGTCGAGGGCCTCCCAGACGCCGTCGGCGTCTTCCCCGGGAATGCCCAGCGAGGCGGTGGCGCCGAGGCCGATGCCGAGGAAGACGGCGTCGTACTCCTTTAAGATTAAGAGGTCCGCGAGACCGGCGCCGTCGATCGGCGTTTCGAGCCTGATCTCCGCACCCATGGTGCGCACCCGCTCGACCTCGGAGAGGGCGTAGTCGGTGGTGATCTTGTAGGCGGCGATGCCGATCGTATTGAGGCCGCCGGCGAGGTCTCCGGCCTCGAACACGGTCACCGCGTGGCCGCGTCGCCGCAGCTCGAAGGCGCACGACAGCCCGGCCGGCCCGGCGCCGACGATCGCCACCCGACGACCGGTGTCGGTCCCGGGCTCGAAGAAGCTCAGACCCTTGTCGTCCGCCCAGTCGACAGCGAAGC
>JAIVTZ010000672.1:0-2456 GCA_049188105.1 Deltaproteobacteria bacterium
CCCCCCCCCCCCCCCCCCCCCCCCCCCCCCCCCCAACCACCCCCCCCCCCCCCCCAACCCCACAGCTCGTCCGGCAAGCACCTTGTGCACGATGAGGTCCTCGGCCGTAGCGAACCGAACCAGCGAGTTGCCAACCTCGACCTCAACCGCGCGTTCGATGGCTTCCCTCTCGTACGGTGAGAACGAGAGAACATTGAGGGCCTCGGCGAGGCGCAGGTCGACCTCGAGCCCTTCCAGAGGATCCTTTGGAGGGAGTACCCCTAATCTCGTCGCGTGCTCCCAAAGCGCCTCGAACACCTTGAGATTGGCTTGATAGTCTGCCGGATTTCGTCTCACCTGCTCGTCCTCGAATTCCCGAATCATTTGAGGGTTCCTGATCATACACACATTATACCGTGGAAAGTGCTCAAATGGAATGACTTATATTGGAATGCGGGTTCAGAACAGCTCGGGGTGGAGGCGGACCGCATCACCGTCCCGCCCGGACCGCCTGCGCGATCTAGCCGAACACATCTCGTAAGTTGACGCGCCTCGCAGCCAGCAAATACCTGGGTGATCGGGAGGGGTGGGGGCGTCGAGTAAGGATAACCGAGATCAAGGCACGCTGATCTTCCGGAAAGCCAATTGGTAGCTCGGATCTCCGGTCGGCCGAACGCGAAGCGAGTAGAATCGCCCCATGGCGACGGTGTCGCGCGCCAGGATTCGGCGCAATGTACTGCTCAACCTCGCGGGCTACGGTCTGCCCCTCGCCGCGGCGCTGGTCGCGGTGCCGGTGCTCCTGCACGGTCTCGGGCCGGATCGATTCGGGGTCGTCGCCCTCGCCCTGACCCTGGTGACGGTGGTCGGCGTCCTCGACCTCGGCTTCGGACGCGCCATGACGCAGGCTGTCGCGGCTCGCCTCGGGCGCGGGGAGGAAAGCCGGACCGGCGCCCTGGTGGGAACCGCGGCGGCCGTCACCGCGGCTCTCGGCATCCTGCTGGCGGCCGGGCTGTTCGCCGTCGCACCGGTCGTGGTGTACCGCGTGCTCGAGGTTCCCGACTGGTTGCAGTCCGAGACGGTCGATGCCCTGCGGGTCCTTGCCCTCGCAGTTCCCGCCGTGCTGGTGGGTAACTGTCTGCGCGGTGTCTTGGAGGCGCGCCAGCATTTCGGGTCCCTCACCGCCCTGCGCGCAGGGGTCGGCGCCGCGCTGCTGCTCGGACCGTTGGTCGCTCTCCACATCTCGCCGACTCTCCTTCCCATCATGTGGACCTTCGTCGCCGTGCGGTGGCTCGCGCTGGCCGCGTTCACCGTGCTCGCGGGCCGCGCCGCAAAGGGCCGATGGTTCTTCGATTCGAGAGAGCTGCTCACCCTGGCGCGGCTCGGCGGCTGGATGACCGTCAGCACCGTGATGGCCTCGCTGATGATCTATGCGGACCGCTTCGCCATCGGCGGCCTCCTTTCGATGGCGGCGGTCGCCTACTACGTGGCGCCGTTCGAAATCGTCAACCGCCTGTCCGCGGTGCCGGCCGCGGTCATGGGGGTGCTGTTCCCGGCCTACAGCCAGCTCCTGGCGGCCGGCAGCCGGGAGATCGGCGCGGTCTACCGGCAGACGCTGCGCACCATCGGGCTGATGCTCGCGCCGCCGGTGCTGGTAATAGTTCTCTTCTCGCGGCCGCTGCTCGAGCTGTGGCTCGGCCCGGAGGTCGCCAGCCACAGCGCCGCCGTCGCCTCGATCCTGGCCGTCGGCGCCCTCGTCCACGGTCTCGTCCAGCCCTCCTTCCAGCTCCTCCAGGCCGCCGGCAGACCCGACGTGCCGGCGCTCTTCCAGCTCCTCGAGGCGCCTTTGTACGTCGGCTACCTCGTGCTTTTTACTCTGCAATTCGGGATCGTCGGCGCCGCCTCTGCGTGGCTCCTCCGGGTGACGATCTCGCTGGTCATCCAGACGTGGTTGGCGCACCGTTTCGTGCTCTCGCCGGCAGCCGCGTCGGAGGTGCGGGCGTGAGGCCGGTGGTTGCTGTCGTCGGCGCCTTCGACCGTTTCAACTTCGGTGATCTGCTCTTCCCGCACATGGTCCGCTTTGGCTTCGAGAGGCTCGGCGTCGACGCCCAGTACGACTGCTACTCGATCCGCGGCGCGGATCTCCGGCACCGCGGCGGGGTCGAAACCCGGCCGCTCGCTGCCCTGCGGGAGGAGGACCTCACACCGCCCAGCCTGGTAGTGGTGGCCGGCGGCGAGCTCCTGACGGCGAGGTGGTCCGACGCCTACGCGGGGCTCGCGGGCCCGCGGCGCACCCTCGCCGCCAAGCTCGCCGCGAGGACGGTCGGTGTGGAGGCGGTGGACCGGGTCTGCCGGCGGCTTCTGGGCGGCGACCGCCCGCTGCCGTGGGTCCTCGACGCGGGTGATCTCGGCCAGGATGCGCCGGTGGCTTACAACGGCGTCGGAGGACTCGGCATCGGCCGTCTCCCGGATCCCCTGCG
>JAIVTZ010000673.1:0-2480 GCA_049188105.1 Deltaproteobacteria bacterium
AGCTCGGGGATGTCGAGCTCGGGGGTCGAGGCGAAACGCCAGCCGGGAGCCTCTTCGCGCCACAGGACGGTGGCGGTGCAGGGGTCCGAGATGCTGCCGATGACATAACCCTTGGTGCCTTGGTAGCGCCCCCAGAGGATAAACTCGATATCGATTCGGACCTCCCCCTCCCTCACCTCGGGCCTGGTGAGCACGTAGTCGACCCGCAGGTCGTCATAGGTCTCCATGGTTTCGTGGAGGTAGCCGCCGAGGGTTTCGTAATCGAGGCCCCAGGGGTCGGAGTACTTGCGGGAGACCGAGGACATCACTGCCAGCAGGCGCTCCTCTTCGAATGCGTCGATGGTGGCGACGAGCTTGCGGTTCACCACTTCGCCCGGTGAGAAATGATGGCGGAGCCAGAGGCCGCCCACCGTGAGTACGACCGCGAGAACGATGAGGGTGTTGCGTCGGGACATCGTGACACCAGTGTACACAGGGGTACAGGTTTCAGGGTTCACTGCACCCTGCACCCTGCACCCTGTGCCCTGAACCCTGTGCCCTGAACCCTGTACCTTGGGCCCTGTGCCCTGAACCCTGTACCCTCTATGTTCGGCGGGTGCGGCCTAATCGCCGGTCTATCGCCCACTGGTAGAGCTCGGCGTAGCGCCTGGCGGACTCGTCCCACGGGAAGCGCACCTCCATGGCTCGTTCCCTCATGATGGATATGTGCTCCGGTCGGTCGTACCACGTCGACACCGCCCAACCGACCGTGTCGAATATCGCCCGTGGCGTCAGGGTATTGAACACGAATCCGGTGCCCTCGCCGGTTTCCTCGTCGTAGTTTTCCACAGTATCGGCGAGGCCGCCGGTGCGGTGGACGATCGGCAACGTGCCGTAGCGCAGCGAGTACATCTGGCTCAGCCCGCAGGGTTCGAAGGCGCTCGGCATGAGGAAGAAGTCGGCGCCGGCCTCGATGAGATGAGCAAGCGGATCGTTGAACTCGAGGGCGACGCTGAGGTTGGGAAGCTTCTCCGCCAGCACCCCGAGCTCCTCCTCGCACCACGCGTCGCCGGTACCGAGAATCACGAATTGCAGGTCGAGCTCATCGCAGATCGACCACAGGCTGCCATGGGTCGGGCCGCAGAGCTCGCCGAAGCCCTTCTGATCGGCGAGTCGGCTGATCATGGCGAAAACCGGCTTCTCGGAATCCACCTCGAGACCCATGACTTCCTGCAAAGCCGCCTTGTTGACCGCCTTCCCGGACATCTCCTCGTGCGAGTAGTTGGCGGCGATGTGGAGGTCGTTCTCCGGGTTCCAGACCTCGTAGTCCATGCCGTTGAGAACGCCGAAGAGGTCCGGCTCGCGGTGCCGCAGCAATCGATCGAGACCGCACCCAAATTCGGGCGTCTGGATCTCGGCAGCATAGGTCGGCGAGACGGTGGTCAGAATGTCGGCGTTTCGGATACCGGCCTGCAGCAGGTTGATTCCGTCGGGAGACTCGAAGCCCGCACTCGAATAGAGCTTCGGCGCCAACGGAAGGTGCCGGAAATCCTCTTCGGGGAACACGCCCTGGTGACTCAGATTGTGGATGGTCAGCACCGACCCGGTTTCCGCAAAAGGCCCTTCCTCCTCACGCGCGTAAAGACAAACAGGAACGACCGCGGCCGGCCAATCGTGCACGTGCATCACATCCGGGTACCACTCGAGAGCACCACACAGCTCGAAGGCCCCGCGGCTGAGGAGGGCGAAGCGGCGCAGATTGTCGGGGAAGCTCGGCTCGACCTTGGTGCCGTAAATGCCGTCGCGTCCGTACAGGACCTGGTGATCGAGGAAGTAGACCGGGACCTCGGCATCGGGAAGCCGGCTCTCGTAAACCGCGCACCACTCCTCCTCGCCGCCAAGCGGCACGCTGAGGGACCCTCCGATACGCCGGAGACGGCCGATGTCCACCGAGTAGTAGCGCGGCAGCACCACCCGCACATCGTGCCCCTGCCGCGAGAGCTCCGCTGCCAGCGCGGCCACCATGTCTCCCAATCCGCCCGCCTTGGCAAACGGCACGACCTCGCTCGTAATCATCAGTATCTTGAGACCGGAATCCGCCACGCCTACCTCCTCGCGTCGGCGAATGATAGCGCAGAAGGTTGACGGGTGGCGCCCACCGTTCAATTCAGATTTCGAATTTCGAATTTCGAATTTCGAATTTGCCGCCCATCCGCCCGAAGAACCACAGAGGCACAGAGCGCACAGAGGAAAACACAGAATGTTTTCAGGCGGCGCCTCGCGGCAACCATCACCTGCCCGCCCACACGCACGGCAGGCGGGACGCCTGCCCCACAAGGGCTCCGGCAGCCCTCTCGGAGCCCACAGTCGGCGTGGCGCTGTCATGAATGCTGACCGGACGTGCCGTCTCTGACGATTTTGGGCCTCTGGTTGCGTTTCTCCGACCGGAGCGACGGAGGGATAGGCCGTCCGGCCATCCCGACCGAGCGGAGGGAGGAAAA
>JAIVTZ010000674.1:0-2475 GCA_049188105.1 Deltaproteobacteria bacterium
CTGATCGTCATCCATGAGCTTTTTGAGGGTCGCGGCCTTTATCTTGAGGATTCGCGAGTCCTCGGTGCAGGTTGCGCTGAGGGTGTAGGTGTCGATCTGGAAACAGACGCAGGAGCCGAAGATGGCGCCCTCGGTCACCTCGTCGATGAGCACGCTCACCCCGTCGGGACGGGGCAGACGCAGGGCCACCTGGCCCTCGAGAACGACGTAGAAGTCCTCGGACGGCTCACCGCGCTGAAAGACGACGTCTCCAGCACGGAGGGAGATATCCTCGGCGGCGGCGCTGAGAACGTTGACCTGCTCGGGTCGCAGGAGTTGGAAGATCTCGTGACTCTCGAGCTGTGCGGTTTGCATGTATACCTCCCTCGAAGGCCCGGGGCGAACCCCGGGCTCTTCGCCTGACGACATCATCAGTCGTTGCGGGTGAAGGGGACCTCGGCACAGCGCCAGCAACCCTGCTCGTCGAGGTCCTTGCTCTCGTCGACATCGGCGTCGCACAACCAGGTGCAGCCGTTGTCGGCCACCACCACCTTCATGGGGCGGGCCGCCTTATGGGGCTCGGGCCCCACGTACACCGTGTCTCCGTGTTTTACTTCCATCGTTCTTCCTTTCTCCGGGGGTGTTGGTAATGCCCCGGTCTCACCAGGCTCGGTTGCACAGCCCGTGCCAACCCATCGATGGAGTCTTGGGCTCTGAGTTAACTCAAATAATCTGAGAGATTTGGCAGCTCGTATCGGTGGATCTCCGGGTGGTATCTTCGGTCATAGTGAAGCAGAAATGCTATCATCTACGTGGCTAGAGTAGCTTGTATGCTGCCTTCGGAGGTCGAATTTGCGGGACGAAGAGCCGAGACCAATTGACGGTGAGCCCGACGGGGACCGGATCACACCGGCACGATTCGAAACGGTGATCAACAGCATCTCCGACGGGGTCTTTGCGGTCGATCGCGAGTGGCGACTCACCTGTTTCAACGATGCGGCCGAGCGCACCACCGGCGTGCCGCGGGAGGACGCCATCGGGCGGCGCTGCAGCGAGGTCTTCCGCTCCAACATCTGCGAGGAGGCCTGCGCCCTGCGCTACACCATGGAGACCGGCCGGCCGATCGTCAACCTGCCCATCCACATTCGCGACGAGGCGGGCAACCGGGTGCCCGTGACCATCTCGACCGCGCTCCTGCGAGACGACGACGGCCGCGTCATCGGCGGCGTCGAGACCTTCCGCGACCTCAACATGGTCAAGGACCTGCTGCGCGACGTGGAGGCGACGGTGGGTGGCGAGGAGATCGTCACCTCCGACCCGCACCTGCGGCAGATCCTGGACATCGTCCCCACCATCGCGGCCAGCGACAGCACAATCCTGATCGAGGGCGAGAGCGGAACCGGCAAGGGTCTGCTGGCGAAGGAGATCCACCGGCTCAGCACGCGGAGTCAGGGGCCGCTGGTGACCATCAACTGCGGCGCCATCCCCGAGCAGCTGCTCGAGTCGGAGCTCTTCGGTTACCGTGCCGGCGCCTTCACCGGCGCCAACCGGGACAAGAAGGGGCGGGTGGCGGCGGCCGAGGGGGGAACCCTGTTTCTGGACGAGATCGGTGATCTGCCGCTGTCCCTCCAGGTCAAGATCCTCCGCTTGCTCCAGGAGCGGGTCTACGAGCCCCTCGGCGATGTTCAGAGCGTCACCGCCGATGTGCGCATCGTCGCCGCCACCAATCGTGACCTGGCGGCCCTCGTCGAGGAGCGGGGCTTTCGCCGCGATCTCTACTACCGGGTCAACGTCATCCGGTTGGTGATGCCGCCCCTGCGCGAGCGGCCGTCGGACATTCCGCTCCTCGCCGAGACCATCCTCCGCCGGCTGTCGATCACCCGTGGGACGATCGTGGACTCGATCTCCCGCGACGCGATGCGGCGGCTGATGCGTCACGACTTCCCGGGCAATGTCCGCGAGCTCGAGAACATCCTCGAGCACGCCTACGTGCTCTCATCCGGGCGTGATATCGAGGTCGAAGATCTCCCCGACTGGTTGCAAGCCGAAGATGGCGCGGACGAGTCGGGAGAGCCGTCGACCCTCGAGGAGCTCGAGGGGCGATTTATCCGCGACGTGCTGGCGCGGAACTCGTGGAATCGCACCGCCGCCGCGCGCGAGCTCGGGATCCACAAGACCACCCTGCATCGCAAGATCCGCCGCCTGGGGCTCGAGCTGCCGAAGATCGACGGGCGGTCGACGCAGGTCTAAACCCAATACTGCTCAATTAACGCCAGCATGTGCAGGCGGGACGCCTGCGCTACAAGGACTCGTAATGGTACCTAATGGTACCAGGCACGCCATTTCGCCATGTTCTGGTTAAATCACCAGCGGATTGGACCGGACCTGACGCTGGCAGGGGTTCAGGAATGAAATCTGGATTTTGGAATGGCGTGCCCAGTACCTTTTCCTTTTGTAACATCAATACCCTGGTGCACCGATAGTGACCCTCACCTT
>JAIVTZ010000675.1:0-2470 GCA_049188105.1 Deltaproteobacteria bacterium
CCCCGGCCGACCCGCCCGGGGCGCATCGATTCCGCCTGCTCTCTTCCATGGTTCAGGGGGGGGTGGCGCCATCCATGCAGCCGTTGGGAAGGCCGCTGGACAGGGCGTTCGCGACGGGCGCTCGCGCCCGGAGCGGCTGCCCTGTCCAGCGGACCCCGGTCGTCGTCCGACGACGGCGGGGACCTCGCTACATGCTCGAGTCTCGAGAACGGCCATCTGCGTTATCTGCGTGATCTGCGGTTACTGCGATGGGTGGGCGACTTTGCGATTTCTTTGTGTCTTCGTGCCTTCGTGTTTGCGATGGGTGGCGTTCTTGGCGTTCTTGGCGTCTTGGCGGTTTTCTCCTGTTGCCGGTCGCGCGGGAATGTGGTGAAATCCACATCCGCTGGGAGGCACCATGGACGTCGGGCTGATCAAGGACCGCAGACCCTTCGAGCACCGTATCGGTCTCACCCCGGGTGGGGTGCGGGTACTGACTGAAAAAGGTCACCGGGTTTACCTGGAGAACGACGCCGGCCTCGATGCGGGATTCCCCAACGAGGTCTACCGCAAGGTGGGCGCGACAATCGTCTACTCCGACGAGGAGGTGCGGCTGCGGTCGGAGCTATTGATCCGCCTGTCGCCACCGACCCCCGACGAGTGCGAGAGCTACCAGCCGGGACAGATCGTGATCTCGGCCTGGCACCTGGCCGTCGCATCAGAGGACTACTTCGCGAAGCTCCTCGAGAACAAGGTGACGACGGTCGGTTACGAGATCATCGAGGACGACGACGGCCATGCGCCGGTGCTCGAGGCGATGTCGGAGATCGCCGGCCGGTTGGCGGTGACCATCGGCGCCGGTCTGGTGCTCAACGAGTTCGGCGGCAAGGGGCTGCTCCTCGGCGGCGCACCCGGCATCCCGCCGGCTTCGATAGTCATCCTCGGCGCCGGCACCCTGGGCTGCGAGGTGGCCAAGTTCGCGCGCGGCCTCGGCGCCCACGTGGTGGTGCTGGACAACGACATCAATGCGCTCCGGCGCGTCCAGGCGGTGACCCCGGACGAGGTGCCGACCATGATCGCCACCCGGCCGCGTATCGAGAAGGCCCTCGCCTTCGCCGACATCCTGGTGTGCGCGGTGGCGGTGCACGGCGACCGCACCCCGATATTGGTCACCCGCGACATGCTCAAGCTGATGAAGCCGCGGTCGGTGATCATGGACCTCTCGATCGACCAGGGCGGCTGCTGCGAGACCTCGCGGCCGACCGACTTCTCGAACCCCACCTACGAGGTGGACGGCATCATCCACTTCTGCGTTCCCAACCTTCCGTCGACCGCGTCGCGCGCCTCGACGCGTTCGCTCACCAACTCGATCCTGCCCTACGTCGAGGAGATTGCCGACAAGGGTTTCGACCGGGCGGTGCGCGACAACTCGTCCATTCGCCGCGGCACCTACACCTACGACGGCCACTGTCTCCGCGAGGGGATTGCCCGCACCTTCGGCGTTCCCTACCACGAGATCGCCGGGAGCTGAGGGACGCGATGGACTGGAACAGCATCTACCGGCACCGGGTGACGACCGCCGACGAGGCAGTGAAGGACATCGCGTCGGGCGACCGGGTGTGGATCCACCCCGGCTGCAACACCCCGACCCTGCTGATCAACGCCATGGTGGCGCGCGCCCCGGAGCTCGAGAACGTCGAGGTCGTCCACATCCTGACCCTCGCCCCCGCGCCCTACGTCGAGCCCGGGATGGAGGGGAGCTTCCGCCACCGCTCGCTCTTCACCGGCGCCAACGTGCGCGAGGCGGTCAACGACGGCCGCGCCGATTTCGTGCCGATTCACCTGCACGACGTGCCGGCGCTGATCTCCAGGGGCCAGATGCCGATCGACGTCGCCCTGATCCACATCTCGCCCCCCGACGAGCACGGTTTCTGCTCGTACGGGGTGGGTGTTGACGCCACGAAAACAGCCGTCGAGCACGCACGCACGGTGATCGCCCTGGTCAACCGCCGGATGCCGCGCACCCTCGGCGACTCCTTCGTCCACGTCTCCAAGCTCAGCAAGGTGGTGGAGGTGGATGAAGAGCTGATCGAGCACCCCATGTCCGAGGAGCTATCGGAGGTATCGCGCAAGATCGGCGAGAATATCGCCTCGCTGATCACGGACGGCGCCACCATCCAGATGGGCATCGGCGAGATTCCGGATGCGGTGCTCGATTTCCTCGAGGACAAGAAGCACCTCGGGGTCCACACCGAGATGTTCTCGGACGGGCTGGTCGATCTCTTCGAGGCCGGCGTGGTGACCAACGAGAGGAAGACCCTCCACCGCGGCAAGATCGTCGCCTCATTCGTCATCGGCACCCGCCGCGCCTTCGACTTCGTCGACAACAACCCCTTTATGGAGTTCCACCCCAACGAGTACGTCAACGACCCCTACGTGGTGGCGCGCAACGACAAGATGGTGGCCATCAACTCGGCCCTGGCGGTCGATC
>JAIVTZ010000676.1:0-2460 GCA_049188105.1 Deltaproteobacteria bacterium
GGCACAGACCCAAGTCGAGGGTCGCAACTTCGAGATTCGCAAGCACCTCCTCGAGTACGACGACGTCATGAACAAACAGCGCGAGGCCGTGTACCGCCTGCGGCGCCGGATTCTCGAGGGGCTCGAGGGACGCAACTACATCCTCCGCGTGGTGGGTGAGATCGTCGAGTCCCTGCTCTACCAGTACTGCCCGGAGGAAGCCGACCCGGGCGACTGGGATACCGACGCCTTGGAAAAGGACTACAGGGCGTACTTCGGTCTGACCATGGCCGATCTCGGCGTCGACTGGGAAACGGTCAACCGGCCGCAGCTCGAGACCCTGCTCGCCGACGGCGCCGCCGCGCACTACGAAACACGGGCTGAGAAGTTCGGTGAGGAGGAGCTCACCAGGCTCGAGAAGTTCCTTCTCCTCGATACCGTCGACCGCCAGTGGAAGGACCACCTGCTGTCGTTGGACCACCTGCGTGAGGGCATCGGACTCCGAGCCTATGGCCAGCGAAACCCGCTGGTGGAGTACAAGCGCGAGTCCTTCGACCTCTTCGAGGAAATGTGGGAGCGGATCGAGGATCACGTGGTCAAGTTCCTCTTCCACGCCGAGCCGGTGGAGGACATGCAGCTCAATCGGCGCGGCGTCCGCACCACCCTCTCGCACCCCGACGCGGAGGGGCTCGCGGCCTCCCACGCCCAGCAGGAGCGTGCGGCCAATACGCCGGTGGCCGCGCCCGACGCCAGACCGACAACCGTTCGCCGGAGCCAGCCGAAGGTCGGGCGCAACGATCCCTGCCCGTGCGGATCGGGTAAGAAGTACAAGCGGTGCCACGGTGCGGCGACCGCGGCCAAGGGGTAGGATATGAACCGAGAGATCCCCGTCGGTCTGACATTTGATGACGTTCTCCTGGTCCCGTGGCGATCGGAGGTCCACCCCAACGACGTCGATGTGACAACGAAGTTGACTAAGGGTGGTGTGACCCTCGATCTGCCCATCGTGTCGGCGGCGATGGACACTGTCACCGAGGCCAACATGGCCATCGCCATGGCTCAGTACGGGGGCCTCGGCATCATCCACAAGAACATGTCCATCGAGCGTCAGGCCGAGGAGGTGGACAGGGTCAAGCGTTCGGAGTCGGGCATGATCGTCGATCCGGTCACCGTCCACCCTGAACAGTCGGTTCGCGAAGCCCTCGAATTCATGGCGAGGTACCGGATCTCGGGCCTGCCGGTGATCGATGCCCAGGGCCGGCTCAAGGGCATCCTGACCAACCGCGACCTGCGGTTCTGCACCGAGTTCGAGAAGCCGATTGCCGACTTCATGACCAAGGAGAACCTGGTCACCGCTCCGGTCGGCACCACCCTCGACGAGGCCAAGACCCTTCTTCACAAAAACCGGATCGAGAAGCTGCTCGTGGTCGATGACGGGGGCAACCTCAGGGGGCTGATTACGGTCAAGGACATCAAGAAGGCCCACGACTACCCGGACGCCTGCAAGGACGAGCTGGGCCGGCTGCGGGTCGGCGCGGGGATCGGAGTCACCGGGGATCTCGAGGAACGCTGCGCGGCTCTCATCGAGCGTCACGTGGACTTGTTCTGCCTCGACAGCTCGCACGCCCACTCGCGCGGCGTGATGAACGCCACCGAACGCATCAAGGCGAAGTTCCCGGATACCCCGCTCATCGTCGGCAACATCGCCACCGAGGAGGCCGCCCGCGACCTGATCGATCTTGGCGCCGACGCTCTCAAAGTGGGCATCGGGCCGGGCTCGATCTGCACCACGCGGGTGGTGACCGGCGCCGGAATGCCCCAGATTTCGGCAGTCATGGCCTGTTCTCGGGCGGCCCGCGAGCACGACGTGCCGGTGATTGCGGACGGCGGCATCCGCTTTTCGGGCGACATCACCAAGGCGCTCGCAGCCGGGGCCGACGTGGTGATGATCGGCTCGCTCTTTGCCGGGGTGGAGGAATCGCCCGGCGAGCAGATCCTCTACCAGGGCCGCACATTCAAAGCCTATCGCGGCATGGGGTCGATCGGCGCCATGAAAAGCACCGAGGGTTCGGGCGACCGATATTTCCAAGAAGGGGAGGAGCCCACCAAGCTCGTTCCCGAGGGAATCGAGGGCATGGTTCCCTACAAGGGACCGTTGACCGATCAGCTGACGCAGCTGGTGGGCGGCCTTCGCGCCGGGATGGGCCTGTCGGGTTGCTCCGACCTGTCCGAGCTTCACTCGAACGCGAAGTTCGTAAGGGTGACGGGCGCCGGGCTCAAGGAGGCGCACGCCCACGATATCGTCGTCACCAAGGAAGCGCCGAACTACAGGATCGACTAGCTCGAATTCTCAATTCTCAATTCTTAATTCTCAATTGCCTTCCCGGGGGAATCCGAGCTCCGGGAAGGATGGGTGGGAATTCAACACCGGGAATTGAGAATTGAAAATTCAAAATTGAGAATTGAGGCGCGTTAGTGCCT
>JAIVTZ010000677.1:0-2456 GCA_049188105.1 Deltaproteobacteria bacterium
TCGGCGTGTTTGCCAAGGGAGGCCGGGCCTACTGCAATCTGCTGTGTCCCATCGGCGCTCTCGATGCCCTGTCCAACCGCATCGGGTCGAAGTTCGGGCGCAGGATCCGCATCGAACGCACTAAGTGCACAAACTGCGGCGAATGCTCGAAGGTGTGCCCCACCTGGGCCATCGACACCCAGGGCGACACCACCATCAACCAGCTGTCCTGCATGCCGTGCCGGTTGTGCCAGGGTGTCTGCCCGACCGAGGCGATTTATTATGGCAAGCCGGCGAGATAGCATCGTCGCCGGGGTCGTAGGCGTCTCGGCTGGCCTGTCGGCGTACCTGCCTTCCTTCGTCTGCTCGGGCGTACCGTGTTCGTCGTGCTTTGCCTGCGTAGGCGCAGGAGGCGCCGCGGCGTCGGCGCTGATCGTGGGGTTCGTCTCGCGCAGATTCGGCGCGGACTCCCGTCGCGACGAAGACCCGGCGGACACAGTCCGGAGCAAGTGAGGGTGCCGGATACGTAGATATGCTGGTTCTTTTCCGGGATGGTCGATTCGTGGTTGGCAACCCGTTTTCGGTGATTTCCGTAGTATCCAGGGAGCCTGACTGAAGCAAGGAGGCGAGTGAAGATTTCCATTCGAGGGCTCCTGAAGTGGGGTCTCTGGGGGCTCGGCGTGGCCGCCGTGCTGGTGATCCTCTACGCGTCAGTCTTTTTCTCCCCCTATCCCTTGTTTCCGAATCACGCCGAGTTCGACGGCTTCAGCGTCTACTCCGATCGCGAGATCCCGGACGACTTCAGCGCCGAAATCGAAGACGTACGGCGCCGCATCACCGCCATGGAGCTTGACCACACCGGTGGCAGCTTTCGCATCTTCCTCTGTCATTCCCAGCGAAAGTTCGTCACACTCATCAAGCTTGCGGTTAAGCGAAACGTTGGCCATGCCCTCGTGATCTCGGCGGCGGGGAATGCCTTTCCGACCTCCTGGATGATGACGTTACCGAGGCGAGGGCCTGGAACGAGATGATGGATTGGTACTCGGGGCAGCCCGCGGATAGCCGTTATCAATAGTCGGTATTCAGTTTGAGGGCTCTTGCCTTGTAGCTCGCGATGGCGGCCTGGGTGCGGCCGATCATCGCGTGCGGCGCCAACCGGCCGCAGTGGCCCTTGCCGTTGATCGGCTCGCACAGACCGCGGCAGAACGACACCTGGTGGCCGTTGTACGGGCACTCGATGGTCGTGTAGGACCGAAAGGCGATCCGCTTGCGTTCACTTCTCGCTCGGAGCAATGCCATCGAGTACCCCCAACAACATACTACCAGGATCAATTCCTGAGGAGTAGGAGCGCGTGGGCGCGTTTGGTGGAGGTGCCTGGCTCCCGAGGTGACGATGTCCTCATCGTCACGTCGGCGTGCCTGGCATCCTCTCGGGAAGCGCGCTGGGAGAAGGGCACCTCGAAGTTGGATGCGCCTTCCCGGAGCACGGGCACGGGCACGGAGGCGAAAATGGGTCAGGGTGTGTACAATGCCTCCGCACATGGGAGGAAACATGATTGATTCAATTCGCAAGAATCTCGGAGACCAGGCCTCGTTGCTCGACTATGAATGCACGGGGATTTCAAAAGACCAACTCCATCTTCCGGGGCCGGACTTCGTGGACCGCGTTGTCGCGCAGACCGACCGCTCGCCGAAGGTGATGGGGTCGCTGCAGAGCCTCTATGACCACGGGCGCCTGGCGGGTACCGGCTTCATCTCGATCCTGCCGGTGGACCAGGGCATCGAGCACTCGGGCGCGGCGTCCTTCGCCCCCAACCCGATCTACTTCGATCCGGAGAGCATCGTCAAGCTCGCCGTCGAGGGCGGATGCAACGCGGTGGCTTCGACTCTGGGTGTGCTGGGGTCGGTGTCGCGAAAGTACGCCCACAAGATTCCATTCGTCGTCAAGATCAACCACAACGAGATGCTGACCTACCCCAATGACTTCGACCAGACCCTGTGGGCGTCGGCCGAGCAGGCGTGGAATCTGGGTGCGGCCGGAATTGGCGCCACCATCTACTACGGCTCCGACAACTGCCGGCGGCAGATCATGGAGATCTCGGACGCCTTCCAACAGGCCCATGAGCTCGGGATGTTCACCATTCTGTGGTGTTACCTGCGCAACTCGGCCTTCAAGAAGGACGGGGTCGACTACCATGCGGCGGCCGACCTCACGGGCCAGGCCAACCACCTCGGCGTGACCATCGAGGCCGACATCATCAAGCAGAAGCAGCCCGAGAACAACGGCGGCTACACCGCGATCGGTTTCGGCAAGACGCACCCGCTGGTCTACGAAAAGCTGGTCCCCGACAACCCCATCGAGCTCACCCGCTGGCAGGTGGTCAACTGCTACATGGGCCGCGCCGGCCTCATCAACTCGGGCGGCGCGTCGGGCGACAATGACCTCGCGCAGGCGGTCACCACCGCGGTCGTCAACA
>JAIVTZ010000678.1:0-2452 GCA_049188105.1 Deltaproteobacteria bacterium
TCGATGATGAGGTGGACGGAAAACTGGTGGTGGACGATCACCGGACCTTTGAGTTCGTTGGTCTCGGGCAGGACTGGACCATCGAGCTCGGTCCCCGTAACGTTCTCAGGGCAGGGTTCGACGTCGTTCGCCAGGAAGCCACCTATGACTATGTGAGCATCTCGACCCTTCAGGATCCCGATTCCCCCGGCGAGCCGCTGCCGCCCATCTCGGTGATCGACATCCAGGTCGAGCCCGAGGGAACGGCCTACAGCCTGTACCTCGCCGACCGGCTCCAGATCATCGATCCCTTGATCGTCGAGCTCGGTCTTCGCTGGGACCGACAGACCTGGATCGGTGAGCACCAGCTCAGCCCGAGGGTGAATCTCATGTACACCCTGAACGGCCGCACCGTCTTGCGCGCTGCGTGGGGCCGGTTCTACCAGTCGCAGCGACTCAACGAGCTGCAGGTGGAGGACGGTGTCGATCAGTTCTTCCCGGCCCAGCTGGCCAACCACTGGCTTGTGAGCGCCGAGCACTCGTTCTCACCGGGTCTCGCCTCCAGGCTCGAAATCTTTCGAAAGGACCTTTCCAACCTCCGGCCGCGTTACGAGAACCTGTTCGACCCCGTCACTCTCTTTCCCGAGGCCGAACCCGACCGCGTCCGGATCGCTCCCGACCGCGGGCTCGTGCGCGGCCTCGAGATCGTGTTCAAGGGCGCCCCGAGACCATCGCTCTCGTGGTGGGCAAGCTATGTTCTGGCCCGCGCCGAGGACAAGATCGACGGCTCCTGGCAGCCACGGAGCTGGGACCAGAAGCACGCACTGACCATCGGCCTCAACCTCAGCCTGCCGCACGAATGGACCTTCAGCATTGCCGGGATCTACCACTCGGGCTGGCCGACCACCCCCGTGTCCGGCGAAGTCGGCACCGACGAGGACGGCGAGCCTGACATCGAGCCGATCCTCGGCCCCAGAAACTCCGCGAGGTACGCCCCCTACGCCCGCATCGACCTGCGGGTCGGCAAGCTGTTTCCAACGTCTCACGGCGCGCTCACCCTGTACCTCGAGATCATCAACCTGACGAACCGCAAGAACCCATGCTGTACCGAAGGGTTCGAGTTCGATGTCGAGCCCGACGGCACGGTGAACGTCACCCCGGAAGAACGGTTCTGGGCGCCCATCATCCCAACCCTGGGCATCGGCTGGCAGTTTTGATGGCTCCTCGATTCCGCCATCGGTACGATCGTTCCTCTCCCGTGCCCGTCTCCGTCTCCGTCTCCGTGCCCGATGTGCTCCTCGCAGCGAAGGATTCCTCCCGCCCGGCAACACCTACCTTTCGAGCGGAGGAACGGCACAGTGCGTGAAACCTACAGCGAGGATCGAAAGCTCGTGCGCCGCCTGGTGGGTGGCGATGAGCGTGCGTTCGACGCGTTTGTCGACGAGTACTTCCCGAGGCTCTATCGCTTCGCCTACCCTCGGGTGGGCGGTGACGGCGGGGCGGCCGAGGACGTGGTCCAGACCACATTCATGAACGTGATTCGGAAGATCGGCACCTATCGCGGCGAGGCCGCGCTATTCACGTGGCTGTGCACATTCTGTCGCTATGAGATCGCCGCCTTTTGGAGACGCCGCGGCAAACGGATGGCGGAGGTCAAGCTGGTCGAGGATTCGCCGGCGATGCGCGCCGCGGTCGAGACCCTCGGTTCGCTCTCGGAGGGAAACAACGCCCGCTTCGAACGCGAGGAGCTGGCCCGCCTGGTGTGGGCCATCCTCGACCATCTGCCGGTGCGCTATGGGAACGCACTCCAGTGGAAGTACATCCACGGTCTGTCGGTCCGCGAAATCGCGGCCCGTTCCGAAACCAGCCCGAAGGCCGTCGAGTCGCTCCTGACCCGCGCCCGCCAGGCATTTCGCGACGGATTTTCAGCCGTCGCAGGAGGCTGAAGGCCATGAAGAACGACGAACTAAAACCCCTTGTCGAGGGCGGCCGATTCGGTGACCGAGGCGCCGATGACGCATCTTTGGTGGAGCGCCTGCTCAACGCGGCCGGCCCGGGGCCCGAAATCCCTGAGGACGGCGCCGCCCGCGTCAAGGACGCGATCCGGCCGCTGTGGAACGAAGGAATCCTGGCTCGCGCCCGGCAGCGGCGTCTTTTGTGGGCCGGCGGTCTCGCGGCAGCCGCGGCAGTGGTCATTGCGGCGGTCTATCTGCCCTCCCTTCGCCACATCGACCCCCTGCCGGCTCGCCACGGCATCACCGTCGCCCTCATCGACGGCACGCTGGAGGTGACCCCGCCCGGAGAGCGGGTCGGGTTTTTCACCGCCGAGGAGGTCGGATCGGAGATCTCGCGTGGATCACTCATCAGGACCCAACCCGGGGCTCGCGCCGCGTTGTGGCTCGCCGACGGGCGTTTCGCTCGACTCGACTGCTTCGGCAGTCCCAGCCTCGTCCGGCCCGACATCCTCCATCTG
>JAIVTZ010000679.1:0-2452 GCA_049188105.1 Deltaproteobacteria bacterium
CTTCATCTCGAGGGCGGAGAAATCGACACCGCGGCGACGATGGCCGCCGACATACCGGTTCCCCCAGATCAGGCGCGCGGCGACGCGGCGGTCTTCACTGACGGTCTCGAGACCGGCGACCTCTCCTCCTGGTCGTCTCACTCGTAGTCGCCCCTGCTCCCCCACTCTTTGGTCAAAAGCGCTCACCTGTCCCCAGAAGCGGGGTGACTCCAGTTAGGGGTTAGGAGGTTAGGGGTTAGGAGGTTAGACGTTAGGGTTAGGTTTCCACGTCTCACACCTCCTCACGTCTCACCTCCTCACCTCCTCACCCCTCACCTCCTCACCTCCTCACCCTCATCCCACGACTCCATGATCCCGGTCACGATGCGTTTCAGCTCGGCCTCGAGGTCGATCCAGAACCCTTCGAACTCCGGGTCGCCTCGATCGAAGGCGGCTGAGCCCCTCGGATTTGCCGCGGGTTCGAGGCCGGCTGCAACCAACTGGACGAGGTACAGCAGACGAGACCCCTGCCCAGGTTGCAGCGCGCTGGTCGATCGTTCGAGGGACTCGCCGGCCTCGGCCATGCGGTCGCGCCGCCATCGCTGGAAGCGAAAGACCTCCATAACCTCGATGTTCTGCTCGAGCACCATTGGCGTAAGACTCAGAAACCGGGTCATGACGGGCCGGTCGACCACGCTTCGAGCGAGCCACTCCGCCAAAGCCTTGCGGTCCAAGGAGCCGATCAGATCGCCGAGGCTCTGTTCGATCGCCTGGTACCATTCGGCGAGCTCGGCACGGAGCAGTAGCAGGAAGAGCTCTTCCTTGGTGCGGAAGAACATGGAAGCGATGCCGCGAACGACGTCCGCAGATTGGCCGATGCCGTCGAGGGTCACCTCCACATAGGGCATCCGCACGAATGTCAAGCGAGCTTCCTCCAGGACCCTCTTTTTGCGAACCCCCCGCTGCTGCTTCGCCCGCTCGCGTTTTTTGCTGTCGATCAACTTCCCCATGGATGGCTAGCCCTCGAGCGTGATGTGGCCGCCGCGAGCCAATCGCCAGAAAACCAACAGCGAGTCGAGCTCCGACAGTGGTGAGATCGTCACGATCGAGCCGATGTCAGAGCTGCCGTTGATGCGCGACAGAATAAAGCCCTCCTCGGGCGAAAAGCTCATGTTTCTGAGATCATCGAGGGCGGCCTCGAGGACCGGAACCACGCCGGGGCTGATCCCGTCCCCTTCGATCCCTGCCATCACCTCGGCCTCGAGTCCCTTGACAACCAACTCCAACTCACGGTTGTGCGGGTCGAGACTCGCCGCGGCCCTCAGGTGGCGGGCCGCGGGTTCGTACGCACCGTTTTTCAGATGTGCGTTCGCCTCCGCGAGCAGTGCCTCCGTGCCCGACGCCGGCGCCATGCTTCCCCCGCCCGCAACCGGTTCACTCCCGATCGAATCCGCAGCCACGATCCGGGGGCGGACAATCTTGATTTTCCCCTCGGTGATCTTCTGAAACAGCACCTGCGATACAAAGGCCTCACTCGAGTGGGTGTGGAGGCAGATGTCCTCGACGCTGCGATCGTCGTCGACGGCCTCGAGAACCCCCACCCAGCCCGGATCCATCTCGTCTTCATCGACCAGCGGCGCCACCGAGACCGGCACGCACTGGGGCGACGGAATCAGCTCCTTGATGGCTTTTGCATTGTCGAGACGACGCATTCCCTCCATCACCAAACCGGTGACATGAATGGCCATCGGCACCAGACCCTGCTGGGGAAGCTCGCCGTCGAGAAACTCGAAGGTGCCCTCCTCCCAGGCAAAGAGCTCGAAGATATTTTCTTCCGTCTTGAGCTTGAGTATCTCGTCGAGCATGTCCTCTTCGATCGCTCCCCCTTCAATCAGAATCTCCCCGAGGAGTCCGCCTTGCTCCTCCTGCACGGCCATCGCCTGCGCCAGGATCTCCTCGGTGATCACGCCCTTGCTGATGAGGAACTGGCCGAGAAACCCCTTGGGATGGGATGTCGACGAGGACACGATCTCGCCGTTTTCGAAGAATATCTTCTTGTCTTCTGTCCCGTTGCTAACGCTCAGCGTGCCGGTCTGGCGACCGCCTGCGAGCCACTGGAGAATCTCCGCGAGGCTCATGGTCTGGAGGTTTCCGTTAATCGGCATCGCTCTCTCTCAGCCTATCTCTTTTGGAGTCGGGGATGTCGACGTGAAATGTCGTACCGACCCCGACCTCCGTGTCGAAACTGATCGCCCCACCAAGCTCCTCGATGATGGCCTTGGAGATGCTCATCCCGAGTCCGGTTCCACTCCGATGCCGCCAACCGGCTTCGTCGGCCCTCGCGAAGGGCTCAAAGACCTGGTCGCGGAATTTCTCCGGAATCCCCGGCCCACTATCCGCCACCGCCACCCTTAGAAGCCCGCTGTGCCGGCTCACTCGTACCTTCACGACATCGCCGGCGGCAGAGAATCGC
>JAIVTZ010000680.1:0-2441 GCA_049188105.1 Deltaproteobacteria bacterium
GCCCTCACGCCAGGTTGAGAGCCGGCGCTCGACCCCATCGACCGCGTCGAGGAGGGATTGTGAGGCGGCGAGAGCCGTCCCCCGGTCCCGGGCCGAGATCGTCATCTCGAGCACGGTCCCCATGACCGCGACCTGCCGCGAGAGCTCGATTTCACTCGCACCAGCTCCGGTGGTGATGATCGCAGCCATCACCAGGACCAAGCACAACCATCCCGGCCGGGGGCGATGGGGAGCACGGGATAACACAGGGGCCTCATACCGACGCATAAGACATTGAATAATAAGGACTTCACGTGATTTTGTCAAATTCATGAAAGGAGGTTTGAGGCGCTTCCCGCTCTCAAGACCATCGCGCTCGAATGGACCAGGAATCGATTCTGATAGAGTCTCGGACGCGACAACACGCGGAGGAGAAAGCCCGTGGCTGAAGAATCGGATTCCGTGATTCCCCCCAAGAAGGACATCGCCGAACGCGCACACATCGGTTCGCTCGACGAGTACCAGCGACTCTACCGGCAGTCGCTCGACGAGCCCGAGAGCTTCTGGAGCAAGCAGGCCGAGCGCCTCACCTGGTTCCACCCCTGGAACACGGTCTTTGACCACGATTACGAAAACGTGGATTTTGGGTGGTACCTCGGCGGCCGCCTCAACGCCTGTTACAACTGCGTCGACCGCCACCTCCAAGAGCGCGGCGACCAGGACGCCATCATCTGGGTCAAGGACGAGCCGGGTGAGTACGAGCACATCACCTACCGCCAGCTCAAGCACGAGGTGAGCCGGGTCGCCAACGTTCTCCGCTTCCACGGGGTGCGGCGCGGCGACCGGGTGTGCATCTACATGCCCATGATCCCGGAGCTCGCCTACACGATGCTCGCCTGCGCCCGCATCGGCGCGGTCCACTCGATCGTCTTCGGCGGCTTCAGCGCGGAGTCGATCCGCGACCGCATCCTCGACGCCGGGGCCAAGGTGGTGGTGACCGCCAACGAGGGTCTGCGCGGCGGCCGCACCCTCCACCTCAAGGAGACCGTCGACCGCGCGGTCGAAGGCCTCGACCTGGTGGAGACGGTGCTCGTGGCCCGCCGCACCGACGCCGAGGTGGAGATGAAACCGGGCCGCGACCACTGGCTCGACGAGGAGTGCCGCCGCCAGCGTTCCACCTGCACCTACGAGTGGATGGGGTCGGAGGACCCGCTCTTCATCCTCTACACCTCCGGCTCCACCGGCAAGCCAAAGGGGGTGCTCCACACCACCGGCGGCTACATGGTCTATGCCGCCATGACCCACGAGCTGATTTTCGACTACCACCCGGGAGACGTTTACTTCTGCGCCGCGGACATCGGCTGGATCACCGGCCACAGCTACATCATCTACGGCCCGCTGGCCAACGGCGCCACCACCGTGATGTTCGAGTCGTTGCCGACCTACCCCGACCCGGGTCGCTATTGGCAGGTCGTGGACGACCTCGGCGTCAACATCTTCTACACCGCGCCGACCGCTCTTCGCGCCATCGTGTGCTCGGGTGACGACTACGTGACCAGGTACTCCCGAGAGAGCCTCCGGATCCTCGGAACCGTGGGTGAACCGATCAGCCCCGACACCTGGCTCTGGTACCACGACGTGGTCGGAGATGGCCGCTGCGCCGTGGTCGACACCTGGTGGCAGACCGAGAACGGCGGGATATTGATCACCCCGCTGCCGGGAGCGACGCCGCTCAAACCGGGTTCCGTCACCCTCCCCTTCTTCGGCATCAAACCGGCGTTGGTGGACGACGACGGCGCCCTGCTCGTCGAAACCGAGGCCAGCGGCAACCTCTGTCTCGAGCGCACCTGGCCGGGTCAGGCGCGCACCGTGTGGGGCGACCACGAGCGCTTCCGCGAGACCTACTTCACGCGCTTTCCCGGTTACTACTTCACCGGTGACGGCTGCCGCCGGGACGCCGACGGTTACTACTGGATCACCGGCCGGGTCGACGACGTCATCAACGTCGCCGGCCACCGTCTCGGCACCGCCGAGGTCGAGAGCGCGCTGGTCGCCCACGAGGCCGTCGCCGAGGCCGCCGTGGTCGGCTTTCCCCACCCGATCAAGGGGCAGGGGATATTCGCCTTTGTGTTCCTCAACGACGATGTTCGGGGATCGGACCCGCACGAGTGGGTGGGCGCCCTCAAGGAGCAGGTGCGTCACGTCATCGGGCCGATCGCGAACCCGGATGAGATCCTGATGGTCGACGCGCTTCCCAAGACCCGCTCGGGCAAGATCATGCGCCGCATCCTGCGCCAGATCGCAGCCGGCGAGTACGAGGACATGGGCAACGTCACCACCCTCGCCGACCCGTCGGTGGTCGAGGCCCTGATCGAGGCGCACAAGGGGATGGACAAGTAGGAATTCGGAATTAGGAATTAGGAATGACGGCCGGCCCCGGTATGGAGGTTGGGGTTTCGGGG
>JAIVTZ010000681.1:0-2440 GCA_049188105.1 Deltaproteobacteria bacterium
CCAGCTTTACATTTATGTCCTCGCGATCGAACGAATCCCCGAAGCGATGACCAGCTATATGGTGAGCCTCGATCTGGGGCCGACGGGTTTCATGCTGATCTTCGGTCTGATCGTGCTGCTGATCGGCACCTTTATCGACGTCAGTCCCGCAATCCTGTTGCTGACACCGATCTTTCTGCCGACCGCCGTGGACATCGGTGTCTCACCGGTTCAATTCGGCATCGTCCTGGTGTCCGGCCTGGCGGTCGGTGCCTGCTCGCCGCCGGTCGGCAACTGTCTCAATGTGTGTGCAGCCATCTCGCGGATGGGTATCGGACCAATTTTCATCGGCGCCCTGCCCTTTCTGGCCGCCAACGTTCTGACCATGATCCTGTGCATTCTGTTTCCGGCGCTCGTTCTGTGGCTGCCGTCGGTTTTTATGGGATAGAGAGGACTACCGAGCATATATATCCGATGCTACGAACCGGGCCCGGGGAAAAGAGAGGAGCAGTAGCACAACAATAAATCGGCGCCGAAGGCGTTCGATGACAGCGTTCGTGGCAGCCCTAGGTGGAAGCCGGGGCGGAGAGGAAGAGAAGGAGTGCTCTGATGCGAAAAGTCGGAATCATTGGTCTCGGTGATATGGGCATGGGGATGGCAGGGAACATTATCAAAGGAGGCTTCCCGCTGACTGGGTACGACCTCCGGGACACCCGCCTGGCGGAGCTGGAACAGGCCGGCGGAGTGCGCGCCGCCAGCTGCCGCGAGGTGGGAGAGTCCAGCGATACGGTCTTTGTCATGGTGCTCAACGGCGACCAGGTCAAGGAGGCGATCTTCGGTGAGGACGGGCTCTCGAAAGGAATGAAGCCCGGTACGACAATCGCCATTTCGGCGACGATTCATCCGTCTGAAGTCAGGGAGCTCGTGACTCCACTGGCCGAGATGGGTATCCACCTCATCGACACACCCGTCAGCGGCGGCAAGTCGGGCGCGGAGGAAGGCGGCCTCACCCTGATGGCCGCCGCCAGGTCCGAGGTTCTCGAGGAGAACCGCGAGGTACTGGATACGGTGTCCAAGGCGATTTTCCACGTCGGCGAGGAGATCGGCCAGGGCCAGACGGTCAAGGCCGCCCTCCAGGCGCTGATCGGCACCACCTTCGCGGCGGTCTTCGAATCGCTGGTCCTGGGTGCCGCGGCCGGCGTCAAGGGCGAGACGATGTTCGAGGTCTTTGGTTCAAGCGGTGTCAGCAGCCCGCTCTTCAGGGGTTGCGCAAAGCTCATCATGGAAAGAAAGTTCAAGGACACCGGCAGCCAGATCACCACCATGTACAAGGACCTCGGAATCACCATGAACATGGCCAAGGAGACCGGCGCCGCGATGTTTGCGACGGCCGCGGCCTACGAGCTCTTCCGATCCGGGATCTCGCTGTTTCCCGACGAGGACAACTGGTCCATCGTCAAGCTCCTGGAACAGATCGCCGGCACCGAAGTGACGTGGTAGAGCACCTTCCGATTGATCAACTGATCGAGAGACATTGAAGGAGACACTCATGGCAAAGCTTGGTGTGATCACGGACGGAATCAGCCGGGACCTCGAGCACGCACTACAGGTGATGACCGAGGCCGACCTGGAGTACGCAGAGCTGCAGTTTGTCTGGGAGAAAGAAGTTGGGGATTTCGACGATGACGAGATGGCTCGCGCCCTCGATCTGGTTCAAAAGTACGGCGTCAAGGTGTCATCGATCACGCGGCACAACTTTGTCGGTCTGCTGGTCGGCGAGGTCGAGGTCGGCGACGCCGTCCACCAGAAACACATGGCCGCCCTCCAGCGCTGCATCGACATGGCCAAGGCCTTCGACACCAAGATTGTTCGGACCATGAGCTTCCGCAAGGAGATGATCATCTTCGGCTACAACGGCGCCGAGGACTGGAATGCCAGCAGGGGTGCGTGGGACAAGCTTATCGAGCTCCTCACCCCAGCGGTCAAGCTCGCCGAGGCCAACGACATCACCCTTTCCGTGGAGACCGGAAACAACGCCATGATCACCTCGGCGGTCCTGGCCCGGAAGTTCATCGACGACATGGGCTCCGACAACCTCAAGCTCATGTGGGATCCCGCCAACACGCTCTACTGCGGCGAGGTTGTCTATCCCGACGGATTCGACGCACTGCGCGGCGGCTACATCTCGCACGTTCACATCAAGGACTGCCGGGTTGACATTCCCGGTGCGGCGGTCTGGCAGTGCGAGCTGGGCACGGCCCAGATGGCGCCCTATCTCGAGAATATCGCCGCCGGTTTGAAAGACGAGAACTTCGATGGGGTGGTGTCGCTCGAAAGCGTCTACCACCCGACCGGCGGCACCTATGAAGACGGGTTCCGGGCGTCGGTCGGTCGATTCAAGGAGATCTTCGGCTGAGGTCGCCGTCTAAAATGGCAGCGAGCATCGGTCTTCTTTCCTATG
>JAIVTZ010000682.1:0-2439 GCA_049188105.1 Deltaproteobacteria bacterium
CTGAGCCGCGAAGCGGCGAAATACATATAGCCTGGGGCGTAAGCCCCAGGCTATGAATCTGACGCCCCTTCGGGGCTTTCGGAAGACACCCGGTGAGATATGCGGGCTAAAGCTGGTCGACGAGCTTCTCGAAGAGCTTTGGTCCGGGCAGGAAACCCTCGAGGAAGGTCCCCTGGCCGAGCTCGCACCCGTGAAACCGCAGCCATCTCCACTGGGACTCGTTTTCTATGCCGTCGGCGGCGACCTCCAGCCCGAAGCTCCTGGCGAGATCGATGGTGGCCTTGACGATGGCCTGTGCTTCCTTTTCGTAGGTGACGACGGCGATCACCGATCCGTCGATCTTGATCCTGTGCACCGGCGTTTTCTTGAGCGTCATCATCGACGCGTACGCGAATCCGAAGTTGTCGAGGGTGAGGCACACCCCCAGCTGGCGCAACCGCTGCAGGTTGAGATGGGCGGTCATCGGCGGCTGCGTCGCCAGCACATCTTCACTCAGCTCGAGCTCGAGGTGGCGGGCGTCGAAACCGGTGTCCTCGAGGATTTCGAGGAGGTGCGTCACCAGGCTCCTCCTCCGGATCTCCGAGCCGGCGAGCGGGACCGCGACCCGTATGCCCGGCGCGACAGCCTGCCAGGCGACGCCCCGCTCGAGCGCTTCGCGGATCGTCCAGTCCGTGATCGAGGTCAACATCCCGTGGTGCTCGGCCACCGGCAGGAAGACCGAGGCCGGGATCACCCCTCGTTCGGGGTGGCGCCATTGCAGGCGCGCCTCTGCACCCACGATCGCCCGCGATGAGAGGTCGAACACCGGCTGAAAGAGGATTTCGAGCTGGTTCCCCGTGAGAGCGCCATCCAGATCCTCACCCAGGTTTCGCTCCTCGGTGATCGCCGATTCGACGTTGTCACTGTAGAAGCAGAATTGATTTCGGCCGGCGGCCTTGGCCCGCCCGGTCGCTTCCTCGGCCTGCCAGAGCAAACGGGTCGGGTCTTCGGCATCGATGGGGTACAGGGCGATCCCGACGCTGGCGGTGACGGCGATCTCATCGCTGCCGATGACGAAGCCATCCCGAAAGATGCGGACCAGCTTCTCACCCAGGATGACCGCCCCATCGGCGTGCTCGAGGTCGGGCTGGATGACCGCGAATGTGTTTCCACGAATCCGGGCCACGGAGTCGGAGACCCGAACGGACTTCTGCAGCCGGGCCGCGATGCCGGCGAGCAGCAAGTTGCCGATCCCGGGGCCCAGCGACTCGGTGACCGCGCCGAAGCGGTCGATGTCGACGTGGAACACAGCCACCATCGTTTGACGATTTCCCGATCGGGCGACGGAGTCGCCCAGGTAGTCCGTGAGGAGGGCGGGGGTTACAAGCCCGGTCAAGGCGTCGATCTGGGTGTCTTCGATGACCGGCGAGTCGTCCTGCGGGAGCTCTCGGCGCCGGCGGATGGTGACGACGGCGCCGAGGAGATCTCCAGACCTGTCCCGCACCGGCGTCACCCGGTGGCTGGTCGGCTGCTGTGAGCCCGATCGGGACGTCAAGATCGAGTCCCGTGAACTGTCGCCCTCGTTGGCGTCTTGAAGAACGCTGGACACCGGGTGCCCGATCAGCGTACCGTCCTCCGCCTCGTTGAGGTGGATGACATCGGTCGCCTCGTGCTCGAATGCGTCGAAACCCTTCCAACCCGTCAGACTCTCGGCCGGCTCGTTCATATAGACAATTCGACCGTCGGCATCCGTTGCCACCACCGCGTCGCCCGACTGCGGCAGCGTCGGCACCGGCCCGTCGACCTCCGGCGCAAGCGCCCCCTCGATGCGTCGCCGATGGAGGGCCGACTTCACCGCCATGTACACGTCCTGCTCGTCAAACGGTTTGACCACGAGACCGTAGGCGTGGCTCGCCTCGATTCGTCGCCGGGTCGACTCATCGCTGTGTGCCGACAAGAAGACCACCGGGATGCCGAACCTCTGGTGAATGAGGTCGGCGGCCTCGATGCCGTCCATCTCGCCTTTGAGACGGATGTCCATCAACACCAGGTCGGGCGAGGTCGACTCGACCAGATCCTCGGCCGCCTCCGCCGTGTCCGCCACGGCCGCAACCGAGTACCCCCAACCCGCGAGCAGGGTGCGGAGGTGAAGAGCGGTGATGCCCTCGTCCTCGAATATGAGGATCGTATCCGTCATTTCAGACTCGCGGGTAGGAAATGGGCTTGGTTGAGGGTTGGTCCCATGTACATCGAAGGTACAACGGAAACGTTGTCCTTGCCACCCTCCGGACGGTACCTTGATAGGGATACACCTTTTAGTATATGCTCACTTGATGCAATGTAGGATCATTGATCCTCCCGGTGCCAATATTGGTGTTTGGTTCATTCGCATGCGCTGTGCGGTGAGTCCCCTATGTGTGCGGCGTCTGGACCGTGGTTGCGCGGGCCGTTGGAGGCGGC
>JAIVTZ010000683.1:0-2127 GCA_049188105.1 Deltaproteobacteria bacterium
CGAACGGCCGGGAGATTTTCAACCTAAATGGTGGCGGACCCTAAAGAATCCGCCTACACAGAGTGCCGAGAAATCTGTAGACGGGTCCTTCAGGGCCCGCCCCACGATGACCAAAGAAACCGAGGTCTCTTCGGCAACTGGGGAATTCGCCACCTTGGGGGCGGGCGATGGCAATTCCGAATTCCGAATTCCGAATTCCGAATTCGAGAGGCGTCAACCGTCAGCTGACGACTCCCCCGCGTGCAGGTGATGCCAAAGGTGCTTCCCCAGCCGCGGGCCTAGCGCCCTCTGCAGCTCCTCGACCGTGGCCTGCTGGACGCCGCGCACCGAGCCGAAGCGGCTGAGCAGCGCCCGCGCGCGCCCCGGACCGATGCCCGGCACCGCCAGGAGCTGCGAAGCCAGGGTTTTCTTTCGCCGCCGCGAGCGGTGGCGGCTCACGGCAAATCGGTGGGCCTCGTCGCGGGTTTCGCGGAGCACGAGGTGGGCTGGGTCCGACGGGTCGAGGCGCAGGGGCTCCGAAGCCGCCGGCAGCCACACCTCCTCCTCACGTTTGGCGAGGGCGGCCAACGGCAGGTCGAGACCGAGCGCGTCGAGGGCGGCCATGGCGGCGTTGAGCTGGCCGACGCCGCCGTCGATCAGCACCAGATCCGGCATCGGCCGCTCCTCGTCCCGCAACCGTCGGTAACGGCGGCCTACCGCCTCGGCGATCGACGCAAAGTCATCGACGCCGTCGACTCCACGGATGTGGAAGCTGCGGTACTGACGCTTGTTCATGCGCCCGTCCTGCCACACCACGCACGAGGCGGTGGTCTCACTTCCCCCAGTATGCGAGATGTCGAAGCACTCGATGTGGGTCACCGGGCCGGCCAGACCGAGCGCTTCGCCCAGCCGGCGGGAGAGATGCAGCGCCTGCGAGCGCGGGGCACGGAAGCGAAGATCGAAGGCGGCGCGGGCGTTGTTCAGCGCGAGCTTGGTCTGGCGTTCGCGCGGTCCACGCCGCGGCGCCGCCACCTCCACTGCATGGCCCCGCACGTGGCGGAGGAAGGCGCGCAGCAACTCTCGATCCTCTTCCCCAAGCTCCTGAGCCGTGTCCACCCGGCGCGGAACCGACGGGTTGGCCTCATAGTACTGGGCGAGAAAGCTCGAGAGGAGATCCGAGGTGGCAACCTCGCCGACGCCCTCGAAGTGAAACTCGCGCTTGTCGACCAACCGACCGGCACGGTAGGGCAGCACGCAGACCGTGGCGTGCTCGCCGTCGGTCCACACCGCCACCGCATCGGTATCGCCGTGGCCCGGCCGCTCCACGTCCTGGCGTTCGCCCAACCGCTTGACCACGCCGATCAGATCACGGTAGCGGGCCGCCATCTCGAAGTCTTCGCGCTGGGACGCCGACCACATGCTCTTCTCCAGCCGCGGCAGCAACCGGCGGTGTCTGCCCTCGAGGAAAAGGCGCAGCTCCTCGACGACGTCGGCATAGGCGTCCGCGGTGGTGAGCCCGTCGACACACGGGCCCAGACAGGCGCGCATGTTGTAGTAGAGACAGGGACGCGCGAGCCGGCCGTCGATTTCGATCTGACAGGTGCGGACCTGGAAGTGGGTGCGCGCGAGATCCATGAGCTTGCGCGCCATGTGCTGCCCCATGAAGGGTCCGAAGTAGGAGTGACCGTCATCTAGAACACGGCGGGTGAGCTCGACCCGCGGCCACGCCTCTCCGGTGGTCAGCTTGAGGTAGGGGTAGGTCTTGTCGTCCCTGAGGAGGACGTTGAAACGGGGCTTCAGACGCTTGATGAGAGTGTTCTCGAGGATGAAGGCTTCGGCCTCGCTGGCGGTGACCGTGAAATCGAGACGGCGGGCCCGGGCGAGCATGGTGAGGGTTCGTTCCGGCAGATCCTGTCTCCCGAAGTAGGAGAGAACACGCCGCCGAAGATCGCGCGCCTTGCCGACGTAGATGTCCTTCCCCGACCGGTCCTGGAAGCGGTAGACCCCGGGCTTCTCGGGTGCTTCGCGGGCGCGCTCCAAGAGAGGGTGGTCATTCGCCATGCCGCAATCCTACGCCCACCCGGGCACAGGGTTCAGGGTTCAGGGTTCAGGGACGTCCTTGTACCCTGCGCCCTGTGCCCTGTGCCC
>JAIVTZ010000683.1:2137-2431 GCA_049188105.1 Deltaproteobacteria bacterium
CGGTCTCAATCGACTCGGCCGTTTCCCGTAGTGCAAATTCGAAATTCGAAATTCGAAATTCGAATTTGTCGGCGCGGTGGAGGATCACAGGAATCCGGAACGGTGTTGCCCGCGGTCCTGCTGGGTGGCCGATTGAAGAGGAGATTCCGGATCGATATCCTCTGTTGTCCAACAACGGACACCGGTCTCAATCGACTCGGCCGTTTCCCGTAGTGCAAATTCGAAATTCGAAATTCGAAATCCGGTTAGCCCTCAATTCTCTGGTACAAACCCCAGGCGCACGAGCGCCCTCCG
>JAIVTZ010000684.1:0-2422 GCA_049188105.1 Deltaproteobacteria bacterium
ATATTGGACATATCAACGGGTATTTGGCGGATTACACCGGCGGTTTCCCTGTCCAGCCTGGCATAGCCGCGTTGCAGCACAAACACACTGCTGTCCTGCTTGTCGGCGCCTATCAATTCATCGAGCATGGCTGGTGTAGCCGTCCTGATCCAGGCAGGTGTCATAAGTGACGTACGATTTTTCTGCAGTGACTTGGCAAGTTCATCACCAATCAGCATCTCAATACAGTTTCTGGCCTGGGGGATTTTTCCGCCGCAGTCTTCTACGACTTCAGTTATGTCACGTGTTCCCTTGCAGTGTTTGCCAAGCAGAAAACGAACGTCTCCTCCGGTTTTTGCCGCTTTATCAACTCCATCCTGCAACTGTTCTTCCATACGCAGTAACTTGGCGCGCTCGCCTTCCAGCATTTTATCAACCGGGATGCCGGTCCAGCGCGACACGATGAACGCGATGTCCTCCTCGTTGATCGTCGGCCGGTGCTGCTGCCGCTCGCGCTCCCACTCCTCCTGCCGCTTGCGTATCTCGCCTTGCAGCTCTCGCTCCTGGTCGCGCCGAGCCGTGGTGATCGGTACCGGACCCATCGTCGCCGCTCTTGAGGTGGTCCTGGCCGATCGCCCGTCACCCCCATTCAACATCGTCCGCCACCTGCCAGCGCCCAACGGCACTGCCCAGGCGATGCTCACGAGCGAGGATCTCGCCGACGCCGACATCGTGATCGTCGCCCAGATCACCGACGACTCCACCGCCGACCGCCTCGCGGCCCTCAACTTCGGCGGCACGACCGTCGTCGACTCGGCCGGCGCCTACGCCGCGCTGACCGGGAGGATCCCGGTTCGACAGGTGGACTCGCGGTGGTTTATCGCAACCGGCGACTTCTCATCGCTCGCCACCACCGGCTTTCACCGCGTCCAGCGATTTCTGGACGTCGTAGCCGCCACCGGTCTGTTGATCCTCACGGCGCCGCTGCTCCCGCTTGCCGCCGTCGGCATCCTGCTCTCCGATGGCCGCCCGGTGCTGTACCTCCAGCGACGCCTCGGCAGGTTTGGACGGCCCTTTACGCTTTTCAAGCTGCGCACAATGCGGCGCACCGCCGAGGAGGATGGACCGCAGTTCTCGGGCAACAACGACAAGAGAGTCTTTGGCTTTGGGCGATTCCTGCGCCGGTGGCGCATCGACGAGCTGCCCCAGCTCGTCAACGTAATACGAGGCGAGATGAGCCTGGTCGGTCCGCGGCCGGAGCGGCCGGAGCTGGCCAGGCGGCTGGAGAGCGAGATCCCCTTCTACGCCTTCCGGTACTCAGTGCGGCCCGGTCTCACGGGATGGGCGCAGGTCCACTTCCCCTACTGTTCCGAGCCCGAGGAGCATCTGGTCAAGCTCGAGTTCGATCTCTACTCGCTGCGACACCACGGGCCGGCGCTCTACGCCATCGTGCTGTTGAGAACTCTCGGAGCCTTGATCTTCCCGCCGCAAAGCACGTGAGCCAGGGAAGTTCCGGGCACGCCGGCGGCTACCCCGTTTTTCAGCTCGCTTCCCGTGAGGTGCCAGGCACGCCGACATGACGTTTAGGACAACGTCATGTCGGGATGCCAGGCACCTCCGCCGAGGCACCTCCGGTGAACGTGGGTCGTTTCCCGAGGCGCTTCCGAAAATTCGAAATCCGAAATCCGAAATCCGAAATCGACGCACTCACGGTTGACACCCTAGCGACCGGCTCCCATACTATTCACAGTTCTTTGGCGTACTGATACGAAAGCGTTTCCGTGGGGGTGCCCGCGCACTGCAGGGCTGAGAGCACACCCCTCGAACCTGATCCGGATCATGCCGGCGGAGGAAATTGGAGACGCCCACCCACCATGCCGCAGCATTTTGGAGCGGGCCTCCCGGACCTCGACGGACGCCGGATCGAACCTGGGATTTGCGGCATGAAAGGCCTGACAAAGATCCTGATCCTCGTGATGATCGCGGCCGTTCCATCTTTGGCGGCAGCCGGAGAGTTGCGCGGCACCCTCATCGACGCCGTGACCGGGAATCCCATCGCCGATGCCCAGATCCGTGCCGGTGCGCCCGGAATCGACCTGCGTACCGTGACCGACGCCGATGGAGTGTTCATCCTCGAACTGCCGGTGCCTCCCCCGGCATCTCTCCGGCTGCAGGTCGTCGCCGCCGGATACCAATCTCTCGACCTCAAGCTGGCTGATCTCGAGCGCGTCCCCGTCCTGAGCTTGGAGGCCCAACCCCTCTTTGCCGGTGAGGTCGAGGTCACCGGTCTTCGCGCCAACATCGGCGAGACCCCGGTCACGGTCACCAACGTAGAACGCGAAGAGATCGAGCGCCGATACTGGGCGCAGGATGTGCCGATCTTCCTTTCGACGGTACCTGGCTTCTATGCCTACAACGACTCGGGCAACGGCATCGGCTACTC
>JAIVTZ010000685.1:0-2422 GCA_049188105.1 Deltaproteobacteria bacterium
CGAGGTCGACATACACCGTGCGGTCGAGCACGTCCTTGAGCTCTACTGCGAGCTCGCGTCCCTTGATGCCGCGAATCTCGGACGGCAGGTTCCGCAGGTCGAGGCAGGAGGCTGCCCGGGCGAGATCCACCGGCTCCTCATAAAAGGCCTCGAGAAAGGTC
This sequence comes from Deltaproteobacteria bacterium, assembly GCA_049188105.1. Lineage (GTDB taxonomy): Bacteria > Acidobacteriota > Thermoanaerobaculia > Thermoanaerobaculales > Sulfomarinibacteraceae > Sulfomarinibacter. The sequence goes on from JAIVTZ010000685.1 coordinate 162, forward strand.
CTCAGCGTGGCCTGCGGTGAAGCGTGCCCTGCCGCCACCGCCGGTGTCGCTTCCGCGGCCGGTGTCGCGGGGTCGGCGGCTGCCGCCGTCACCGCGAAGCCCATGATCCATACAGCAGCCAACCATGGTCTGTGTCTCATCGATCCTCCTTCGATCCCGGGTGTTGTCCGGACCTCGCGGATCGCACGGCCTCACCCGGCGACGTCGAGAATATACTGCACGCGGGGCATCTCGGTCTTTCTCGCGGCCACTCAGAACGGCACAATCGTGCACGGCGGCGGGGTTCTGAAAAAAGTGCCGGGGCCGACAGATTGAAAAAATGCTCGGCACCGATTCAGATACCTCGAATCTATCTGACGAAACGATTCGCAGCATCGCGCGTTGGATGAGGTGATATCTTGCGAACAACGCCGAAGGAGGTATTGTCATGACCCCGTTGACGTCGAGAATATGTGGCCGAACTGTTCCATCACCAAGCAGTTCACGTCGATGATCATCATGCAGTTGCTGGAGCTCAATCCGGAAAACACCAACGCCGTGCGCCAACTGATGCGGCTCATGGGGGTGGGCGAGTAAGGAAGGACTCTGTCGGGAAAGGTGGCACCCGTACAATTACTGTGGAACCGTGATCTTCCGTTTTTCGGGATCGGGATGCTCACGGTAGAGAATCGCCATCCGCCCCACTGTGCCCACGCATTCGCAGTTGAGACGCGCCTCGATGAGGGGCACGAACTGCTCCCGCTCGTCACGTTCGGCAGCGATTTTCAGCTTGATCAGCTCGTGCGCCTCGAGGGCGGTGTCGATGGCGCGAATCACGCTTTCGCTCAGCCCCTCTTTCCCGATCTGCACCAGCGGTTTGTAGCCGTGAGCAACGCCCCGCAGGTACTTCCTCTGTGAACCCTTGAGTTCGCCCATGGTTCCTCCCTTTACGAGCCTGCAGGGTAGCATTAGCCGAGGTCAGAACCGATTTCGGCGCCTCCCGTTAACCTTTTTGACTTTGTTGCGTTATATGGGGTGAGCCCGGGAGGCATCATGACCAAGAAAGCCCGCACACGATTCCGCATTATCAGCCTGATCGCACTGCTCGCGATTGCGACCGGTACGGTGCTTTGGGTCAGTGCCCAGTCCACCGAGGAAACGACCGAGAGCGAGGCCGCCGAACAGGACGCGACTGAAGCCGTCGAAGAGGTGGCCGAGAACGACGCCGATTCAGAAGAGGACGAAGAGATTCCGGTGCCGGTCGAGGTGGCCGAGGTCACCACCGGCGCCATCGCGTCCTACATCTCTGCCACGGCCAACCTGGTGGCCGAAGACCAGGTCAAGGTGCTCGCCGAGGCCGAGGGCCGCGTGGAACGGCTGCAGGTGGAGGAAGGTGACCTGGTCACGAAGGGCCAGGTGCTCGCGGTTCTGGTGCAGGATGAGGCCAAGATCGCCAAGAGCAAGGTCGAGCTCAAGGCCTCCAACGCCAGGGCGGCGCTCGAGCGTGCCAAGGATACCCACGACCAGGGTCTGATCTCGGCTGAGACGTATGACACGCTGGAAATGGAGTACGAGTTCGCTCGCCAGGAGGTGGCGGAGGCCGAGTGGCGGTTGGCCAAAACCGTGATCCGGGCTCCTTTCTCGGGCCGTGTCACCGAGCGATTCATCACCCTCGGCCAGCACCTGCGCCCGGGCGACGAACTCTTCACCGTCGCCGACTACGATCCGCTGATTGCCCGCATATACCTGCCCGAGCGTGACGTCATGGAGCTCGAAGAGGGTCGAGAGGTACGCATCACCCTCGCCGCCAACGCCGAGTTCAGCTTCACCGGACGTGTCCGCCAGATTGCGCCGGTGGTGGATACCGCCACCGGCACCGTCAAGGTGACCGTCGAAGCGGTGCAACCGCCGGCCGGGGTGCGACCGGGGGCCTTCGTCAGCATCGGCATCGTGCGCGAGCAGCATCCCAGCGCCCTTCTGCTGCCTCGCGTGTCGGTGATCCGCGAGCTGCGTGCCGCCCACGTCTTTGTCACCGAGGACGACACCGCCGTCAAGAAGGCCGTCGAGCTCGGCCTCGAGGAAGGCGACATGGTCGAGGTGCTCTCCGGAGTTTCCGCCGGCGACAACGTCGTCGTCGCCGGACAGGGCGGTCTCGACGATGGTCAAAGGATCAAGGTCCTTTGACCAGTTTTGAGTTATGAGTTATGAGTTTTGAGTTGCGGGCAATGCTCAGCCGCACTCAACTCAAAACTAAAAACTCAAAACTCTTAACGAAAACTGTT
>JAIVTZ010000686.1:0-2422 GCA_049188105.1 Deltaproteobacteria bacterium
CGACCGCAGCCAGGCGAGTGTGCGACACGACGGCCGCAGGCCGTCAGTAACCCCAGGATTCAGGCCACTCCAAAAAACCAAGCCGCGAAGCGGCGACAGACTATCGGAGGTCAACAGCAGCCACCCACGAGGGAGCCACCCCCGAGCGGTCACCGCAGCCGCTCCTCGTTGAGAACCTCGATGAGTCGGATCTTCCAGATGCCCTCATCCGGCACGAGGGCTACCCGAGCGTCGTAACGGTTCTGACGGAAATGGCGGTGGCCGAAGTGGGTCACGGTCCCGCCCACGGTCCAGATGGCCTCGGCGGAGAAGCCACCGGAGCTCTCGGGCTCGACCGATTTGACCTCGATGACCTCCACGGCTTCCACCCGGGCGCGCGCGCCGCCCCGCTCCTCCATCACGAGAACTTTTCGTTGATCGAGATAGACCTCGGTCAGCGTGTCGCCGGTCACGCTCAGGGCGAGGCGGTCGAAGACGACGGATTCCTCACGAAACTCCAACGCGCGGTAGATGTTGGGGAGAACCCCGGCGAGGATGCGCTTCGCCTGGCTCGCGCTCGGCGCCGAGCCGACCGACCAGGGCACAGCTATCGCCAGGTTGCCGAAGGGGCCGAGAAGGATGGCGACAACCAACATCACCCGCGCGAGCGCAAAGGAAAATGCAGGCTTTCGGCGACGAACTGCGCTGACTGCAAAGAAAAGTGCTGCGGCAAACGGCACCAGCGACCACAGCGGCACCGTGACCTCGGTCGGCTCGACTGCGATCGCGGACACCTTGGGAACGGGATCCTCGGCGAGCTCGTTCTGCCAATCAAGAACGGGTTGTCTTGGCGTCAGCATGATCGAGCGCGTGGTTTCGGGGTCGGTCACGGTCGCGGGAATCTCCATGACCCCATCGATGAACTCCCAGGTGAGCGAGAGGTTTCGTGCCGTGGTCGTCATCATGTACACATCGGTGATCCCGACCAATGCGGTCTCGACCAGCTCGGGAACCGGCAGGGGACGCGGCAGAACACCCTTCTCATCCAGAGTCATGAAGTCGACCCGTTGAGAGACCGGCTGCAGAACCTCCCCATCGATCTCCAGGGACATGCGCACTTCGACGAGCTCTCGGATCCGCTCTTTGACCTCGCTTTGAGCCTCGATCCCGAGCTCGGGGCCGGGGCTCAGATCGACGAGCTCGGCGACGTCTCTCAGACGCACGAGGATCTCGTGCCGGATCTCGAACGCCTCGACCGCCAGGAAGCTCTGGATCGCGGCGTTGGGGTTGTTCGAGGCGACGCGTCGCGAGCCCGGGATCGCCGCGTTCCCAGAAGGCGTCAACATGCTTGGGAGCCGCAGTTGGCGATCGCCATCCTTCGCCTCGACGATCGGGCCGTTGATCACGGCGCCGATGGCGACGGCGAAGGCCATACCGGCAACCCCATACACCGCCACCTTGTGAAACGGAGCCCGAGCAAGCCGCCCGGGGACGAGGCGGCCGATGGCCGACACGACCGTCACCGAGATCAGGAGCGCCGCATCCATCCCGAGAACGAACAACAGGAGATAGAGGACGCTCGCGTCGGCACCCTGCCCCGATTGCGAGACGATGTTTCCGATTCCAAGCCCATGGGCGACGCCGGCACAGGCTGCGAGGGCGGTGAGCTGCATTCGGCTTTCCGGCGGCCGCAGAGCCTCTCGCGCCAGGAGCACGGTGGCGACGGCGACGCCGATCTCAGCCAGCGGCGCCTCGAGCTGGATACCTAAAAGCCAACCAACGACGACACCAACCACCTGGGCCAAAAAGAACGCCGTCGCGAGCCGGACGCCGACCCGCGCACCACCCAGCAGACACAGCACCAGGAGAAAAGCGAGATGCACCCAACCCCTGAAAAAATGTCTGACACCCTCGACAGTCGCCTTTTGCGCCTCCTGCAAGAAATCGGCGACGCCGCCCGCGCCGGCCTCTGGTATCCGCCAGGAATCCTCGCCGGGGTTCAGAATATGAGCGTAACTTTCTCCCGAAAGGAGCTCGACTCTCAGAAGCGTGGACAGCCCGATGTTGTAGTACGGGAAACTGATCCCCAGCTCCTGGCCGGCCAACCCGTCCGGGCAGCGGTAGACCTGGCGGTTGAGCCAGGCGGACGGCTGATCGATGAAGGTGCGCTCTCCATCCGGCCGGCACTGCTCGGGAAGCCGTGGCGACGGCATGGTCTGCGGCCGAATCACCTTCGGGACGCTCCACTGGACGTCGAACGCCCCCGACGGAAGCTCCTTCACCAGTACCTGCACCGGACGCACGTCGTCGGCCATCGCTAACGGAGCGACGAATGCCAGCAAGAGGCCGATGCCGATGACTCTCAGACGAGCATCTTGCAAAACCCTGCGTTTGACCCTGCGAGAACGACTCTGAAGGTGGGCCAAGGCCCACCCTACAAGCC
>JAIVTZ010000687.1:0-2414 GCA_049188105.1 Deltaproteobacteria bacterium
CGCGGAGGCGTACCCCTGTACGCCGCACAAGGAAATCCGAAGATCGACGCCGAGATTGCCGAAAAGCGCCGTTTTCGGACGGGAACGGGCTAGCGGGACTCAAACACATGGATATCGGGCAGGTTTCGATAGAGTTCCGCGTAGTCGAGACCATAGCCGACGACGAAGAGATCTTCGATCTCGGTGCCGAGAAAGGCGATCTCCACCTCGACCTGCCGTCGTGAAGGCTTCGATAGAAGAGACACCACCTGAATGGACCTGGGGTGCCGCGCTTCGATGAGGCGGATAACGTCGGTCAGCGTCGTCCCCGTGTCGACGATATCCTCCACAAGGTAGATGTCCCGATCGCGAACATCGACGGTGATGTCCTTGACCAGAACCACCGAGCCCGACGACGTCGTGCTGGCGCCATAGCTCGAAACCTGGATGAAATCTACCTCCAGCGAGTGCCGAATTCGCCGCGTGAGGTCGGTGAAGAAGAACACGCAGCCCTTCAGCACGCCGATGAACACCGGTGACCGTCCCTCGAGATCGGCCTCGAGCTCGGACGCCAGACGGCTGATCATGCCATCGATCTCCTCACTGCTCACGACAACGGATCCCAGCATCACCCACCCCCGAAATTATTACCCCATTACAAAAAGCTGTATGCTGAAGTGCAATGAATGCACCGAGCACGCCTGCCTCGAGCGTTCGGTATACCATACTGTCCGATCGATTTCGCTCTCTGTGGACCTTCTATCAGTTCCTCGGAGGCGTGCTCAAGCACCTGGGTGAAGGCCCCATGCCGTACACCTACGACTTTCAGGCGCTTCACAGCCAGCTCAAGGATCTCGTCCACAAAATTGGAGTAGAGAGCGCCGCAGACGCAACGCCCGAGGTCGACCGGTTGGAGCGCGAGCTCGACCGCATTCAACGCGACCTCGGCAAGATCGACAACGAAATCCCGCCCTCCGTCATGCGCAAGTTCTTCGACCACATCAAACGCCAGGACGAGAGGATCCTCGGCGCCCTCCTCAAGTTCTACCTCCTGTCGAATTATTTCGAACAGGACACGCTCGACAAGCTTGACATTCTCTTCACCCGCCTCGCCGAGACACCGTTGGAGGACGGCCGCGTCGCCCCTCGCGATAGCGACGACCTCCTGCTCGCGTTCCGCCGTCTCGGCGAATTCACCGAGCTTCCTCCGCTTCCGCCGGCCGAGGCCGCGGCTCTCGCCGAGGCGGTCGGCGCGATTCGCCGGGAGCTGGAGTCGATCGACGACTACCAAACACTGGTGAGGTCGGAGGTCTATGAGAGATATCGAAAACTCAAGCAGCGGCTGGGCACGACCGCCCTCCACCCATCAATGCTGGTAGAGATCACGGCCACCAACATTGTCGCCAAAAACCGGTTCAAGGATTTGTTCGAGGCGGAAGAGCGCAAGGTCGTCGAAAACACCAATAGAATCTATGACATCGAGCGCTATCTCGACCGCCACCCGGAGCTTGCCAGTGAGCGCCTCAGAAGGCAGATCGAAGAGTTCCGACATGTCCGCATCCGCTACGAGTCCAGCCTGCGGGCGGAGAATATCAAACGCGACGAAATCACCGAGATGACGCGCGCGATGCATGCGGTCCTCGCCCAGTTCGATCCTTCTCCGAGGCGCTTGGTTCGTCCCGACGACATCACCGCCGGCATTCCGATCGCGGGGCTGGAAACTCCGGTCTCGACCGGCGGGACCGGCGGTGGATCCACGCCACTGGAGGAACCGGAAAGGCCCGCAACGAGGGCAGGCGGTGGAGATCGTCAGCAAGAAACAACGTTGACCGACATTCTGCCATCAGATCCACTCCTCAACGAGAGCCTGCACAAGATCATGTTCGCTCTCGAAATGGTTGTGTGGGACCGCCTGCCGGCGCAGGTCGCCGACGCGCCGGAAGTCCGCAATCTCAATCTGGAACCGTGGGAAGTGGCCACCTACCGCAAGCTATCCGAGGGAAATGTGGATAAAGGTGCCGCCGAGTGGGAGCTGGATCGCTTCTTTCTCACCAGTGCCGCGTTGCGACTCAAGATGGAGGAGGAGCGAAACGAGATTACCCGCCTCGAATCCGCCAATACTCCGGATCGGCTCTTCGAGGTCCTCGAGCGCTCCGCGCGGAGCCTCGACAGGGCTCGTGACATGGACAGCCGGTTCCAGTGGTTCATCGACGACATGGTGTTTCGAGGTGAGACCCGTCAACTCGAATCTTTGTACCGATCCCGATTTCGCTTCCTTCACGCCTACTCAGGTCTGTGGCTCATGCACCAGCAAAGCGGCGGCCTGACCCCACTTTAGTGTAGTGCGTCTGAAGTACCTACCACCTCTTGACGGCCCTCCACGCCGCTGACGGCGTAGCGTCTCCTTGAAGTAGCCGTACTACGCCCGCGTCGTC
>JAIVTZ010000688.1:0-2371 GCA_049188105.1 Deltaproteobacteria bacterium
CCTCCGCGAGGGTATTCCGAGCGTCGAGGTAGTCCTGTTCGGACGAGATCTTCTGTTTCCACAGGCGCTCCTCGCGCTCGAAGAGGGCCTGGGCGAGGCCGAGCCGCTCGTATGCTGCGAGAAACGTCGCCTTGACGTCGGCTAGCTCCCGGCTTTCGAAAACCGCCATCAGCTCGCCGGTACGAACGCGGTCGCCGAGGCTCTTGAAGACCTCGCGGACCAGGCCGCCCACCCGCGGGGCGACGTGGGCGGTGGTGTCGCCGTTGACCTGGACCTCGCCGGGCAACTCGATGGTGACGCCGATAATGCCCGGACCGGCGGTCTCGATTTCGATGTCGAACGCGCCCAGATCACCGGTGTCGAAGCGGACGAGCCGCTCGTCGGTGTGCCCCTCGGCGACGTTGTGCGCAGCGATCTCCTCCTCGTCGGTGGCTCCACCGCCGCAGCCGCCGCCAACGAGCAAGAGTGCGAGCATCAGACCCGCGGCCGGAAACCGCTTGACGTACTTCGTGTTCATTGTCTTTCTCCTTGGGAATCTCGGACGAGGACCGGTTCGTTGTCGCCAATCAGCGATCGGCCGACCAGCCGTTCGAGCTCCGTCCGGGCCGCGGCGTACCTCTGCCGGCTTTCGAGATGCAACAGGGTCGCTTCGAAGAGCGAGCGTTGCGCGTCGAGCACCTCGAGGAAACCGAACTTGCCCTCGCGGAATCCGAGGGACATGGCCTCGAAGGCCTCGATGCTTGCGGGCATGATCTCCAGTTCGTACGACCGTGCCTCTTCGCCGGCGGCCCGCAATCGCTCAAGGATTCGGGAGAGACGGCCCTCGAGAGCGACTCGCCTGGCGGTAACGTCGTGCCGAGTGCGCTCGAGCTCGAACTCGGCGGCCCGGCGGGCGCCCTGGTTGCGGTCGAAGATCGGCAGCGGCATCGACACCCCGCCAACCCACGCCCAGCCGCCGGTTTCCTGGTAGTTCCGCGGCCCGAGAGTCAGCTTCAGATCCGGGACGCCGCGCGCCTTTTCGAGCTTGATCATCTGCTCTCGACGATCAAGCTCGTCCGTCAGCCGCGCCATCTCCGGCGTTTGCAGGAGCATTTCATCGAGCGTGCCGCGGGGTGGAGGGGGGGAGGGTCGGGGCAGCCGGCCTGTGGCACGGCTGAATCGCGGGTCGCTCGATCCCCAGGATTCCGCCAGTCGGACCCTGGTGGCCGCCAGCGCCCGATTCGCCTTTGCGACCTCGACCTGCGCACGGGCGACGGCGGCGCGCGCACGAATCTCCTCGACCGGCGATACCTTGCCGGCCTCGACGCGTGCGCGAACGGTATCACCGAAGCTCCTAGCCAGCTCGGCCAGCTCCTCGGTCAGCCGCACCCTTTCCTGGGCCACGATGACGTCGTTGAAAGCGATGGTCGCCAGTGCGATCACATCCAGCCGGACGGCCTCGAGGTCGCGGGTCGCGAGCGCCAGGTCCGCCGTGGCGACTCCCTTGCGACCGGCGATCTTGCCGCCGAGCAGCAGCGGCTGGCTCAAGGCGAAGGTGGTCTCGGTGGCGTCAAAACTTGAAAAGTCACCGCTACCGCCGAAGTTTTCGAGCTCGAGACCGAACTCGGGGTTGGCGTATAGACCGGCCTGGTCGAGTCGTGCCTCGGACGCCGAGACACCGTTGGCGGCCGCCGCCAGGACCGGGCTCAGAGAAAGCGCGGTCGCGACAGCCCGTTCAAGACTGAGCTCACCGGTCGGTTCCCCGGCATGGCGATCTGCGCCTTTTGCCCGGGCAACCGATGGCAACGGCGCCAAGATCAGGATCAGGAAAATGGTGATGAGTGGTCGTGTGTTCATATTCTTCCTCGCAAATGGAATTCGGGCAGTACTTTGGGCGCCCCAGAGAGACGCGGCAGCCGAAATCAAATTGTGAGGAAGATCAGGTCAGAAGGACGACCGAGGCTAGAAGCTCCAACGTTGGGGAAGGAGAGATTCGGCCCACCCGGTGTTTCGCCGTCGTGAATGAGATGGCGGGCGTGGGCACGGCGGCGAGCGTGATGGGGGTCCCGCACATCGGGAGCGCGGCCTTCGCCGTGGCCTCGAGGCGCGACGGCGACGTGAGCTGGAGATCGACGCACGGACCGCACCCAGCGTCCCCCTGATCCGCATCGGAAGACTCGAGGATCAGGGCGGGACCGAAGGAACCTATCTCGTCATCGCAGCAGGGGCTTGAAATACCCTCGACGGCGGCATGACCGTTGTCGGCGACGCAGAACACAGCCGCAGGTCCGGGGCGTGCCACGGCAAGCAGCCCGGCCAGGCTCAGCAACATCAAACGGCGAAGGTGCATATTCTCCATAGAGCAATCGATAAGCGACCATGTCGCGAGAGT
>JAIVTZ010000689.1:0-2366 GCA_049188105.1 Deltaproteobacteria bacterium
CGGCCTTGCGGCCGCGGTGAAGCACCGTCGCCAGCGCGTGGCTCATGGCCTCCTCCTTCGGATGAGGCCTGAGCTCACTCCGCTGCCGCCGGCGGTTTGAGGACAACGTCATATCGGGATGCCAGGCACCTCCGGTGAACGTGCCCTCGCGGCCCTCGCGACGAGGCCCTCCGCGCCAGCGGCGCGCCGACTGTGGGCTCCGGGTGGAAGGTGCAAGCCGGGGGAGGCGGGTGGTAACACGCCCTTGCCACGGTGTGGCCCAAAGGGCGAAGTCAGGAGGACGCAAAAAACTCAAAACTCAAAACTAAGAACTCAAAACTGATTGGGGGTGGCTGGAAAATTCGAAATCCGAAATCCGAAATCCGAAATTCCGCAGTAGAAACCCGGTGAGATATGCAGCCTAATACCGCCAGCTCGTGAGATCCGCGCCTTCCGGGGCGGTGGCCTTGATGCGCTCGAGGATGCGCGGCAGGTACATGGTGTTGTAGCGCAGCCGCGAGATGTGGTTGCCGTTCTCGTGGTCGCCGTTCCAGCAGTGCTCGGCGCGGTCGCCGTAGTCGATTTCGCCGGCGTAGTAGGGATCGGTGGTCGACTCGAGGAACTCCTCCATCAGATAGACGGCGTTGTTGAGGTAGTAGTTGTCCATGTCGCCGGCGAAGATGTGGATCTTGCCCTCGAGCTTTGGCCCGAGCTCGGCCCAGTCGCGTTCGAGGATGAATCGGAGGTCGTAGTTGTCGCGCCAGTAGGCTGCGACCTCGGGATCGATGATGCCGGTCTCCTTAGCCCACAATCGTCTGGGGTAGCCATCGTCGCCGACTGGTGAGTAGACCGCCTCCCAGATATCGAACTGTTGGCCGGACCGGTTCTTGGTGCCGAGGACCCGCTCCCATCTAATTTCGCCGCGCATGGTGACGCTGATCCGGCCGAGCCAGTCTCGGCGGCTCGGCCGATCGATGCGGCGGAAGGGGCCGACTTCGAAGTAGGCGGTGGAGTCCTCGTAGATGTTGGTGAGCAAATAGGCGCGGAAGTCGATGGGGTCGGGGCAGGCGGCGAATGCGCCGTTGTACTCGTCGGGATAGAAGATCTGGGCCGCCAACGCCTCCCAGCCGCCGGTGGAGCCGCCGTAGAGAAAACGCGCCCATCCCTCGCCGAGGCCGCGGAACTCTCGCTCGATATACGGGATCAGCTCATGCGTGATGGCGTCTCCGTACGGCCCGAGATTGGCCGAGTTGACCGCGTAGGAATCGTCGTAGAAGGGGTTGGCGTGCTGGATCTCGATGACCAGGAAGCGGGGAAACCCGGGGCTGATCCACTGCCTGTAAAAGGAGTAGGCCTCCTCCTGCTGAATACGGTTGTAGCAGTCGACCTGAAAACGCCTGGAGTGCTCGCATTCGAGATCGGGATCGGGCGGTGAGGTGCGAAAGTCGCCGAGATCGCGCGGGAAGTGGCCGTGGAATATCATGAGCGGGTAGTGGGCGTCCGGATGCTCCTCGAAGCCGTGCGGCAGCAGCACGTGGGCGCCGAGGTACATGGGCCGTCCCCAAAACTCGGACAGCAGCTTGCTCTGGATGCGGACGTGCCTGACGTGCTCGGTGTCAGCCGGGGGCTCGATGGGCGGAATCACGTGGTCGAGCTCGATGTGGACGATCTCGTCGCTGTTCCCGTCCACCGTGAGCTCACGTGGGGTGCTGAAGAGGTTTCCGGGCGCCCGGTTCCACTGCTGGCCCTCGCCCCGGTCCATCGGCAATTTGACGGTGTGCCCATCGCTTCGGCGAAAGGTCTCGTAACGGTGAAGCACAGCCTGCACCTGGTAGGTTCCGGGCGGAAGGTCATCCAGGCTCTCGATCGGATAACCCAAAACGGTTTCGTCGATTCGAACCACCTCTCCTGGAGAGAGGCCGTCGACGTCGATGCCGAAAACCTGGACGGCGTCGATGCCCGGCCGTGCCTGGAACCGAGGTTGGGTGTCGGCGTCGGTGGAAACGAGGACGATGATCCGACCGTCCAGGGTCTGGTCGACCACCTCGGGCGGGAATGTGACTTCAATCTCGAAAGCCGCGCCCGTGGTTGCCATTGAGAATGCAAGCGCACAGAGTGCCGCTCTCACCGGAATGTGAAACACTTTCATGATCTACCCCAATCGCACCATCTGGAAGGTGCAATGACAGCTGCATAGTATCTGACCCGCAGATCTCACGAGCCCGCACTTCTCACTGGGTGCGGTGCATCGCCGGCCACAATCGAAGGCTCGTGAGATATGTGGGCTAGTTCCCGTCCGAAAACGGCGCTTTTCGGCAATCTCGGCGTCGATCTGCGGATTTCCTTGTGCGGCGTACAGGAGTACGCCTCCGCGCAAATCCTTGATC
>JAIVTZ010000690.1:0-2366 GCA_049188105.1 Deltaproteobacteria bacterium
AGTCTGCTCGAGGCACAGAGTGTTTCCGCAGATCTGCCCTACATCGCATCGATGGGTATTTATCTCTTCCGTAAGGAGGCGCTCATCGAAGCGCTGGACAACGACCTCGTCGATTTCGGCGGTGACATCATCCCCGCCGAGGTCTCGCGGAGAAAGGTGCAGGCGCACTTCTTCAAGGGCTACTGGCGGGATATCGGGACCATCCGCGCCTTCTTCGACGCCCACATGGACCTGGTGCAGCCGGACCCGGAGTTCACCTTCCACGATTCGGCGTGGCCCATCTACACCCGACCCCGCTACCTGCCCGGTGCGCGGCTGCACGGGTGTCGTTTTGACCGTGTGCTGCTCGGCGATGGCTCGCGGGTCGAGGACACGGTGGCCGAGGAGGCGGTGATCGGGCTGCGGGCGCAGATCCACGGCTCGACGATCCGCCGAACCCTCATCATGGGCGTGGACTCGCATTTCCCCGATCCGAAGCCGGGCGATCCCCCGGTGGGGGTGGGCGAGGGCTGCGAGATCTCAAATGCCATCATCGACAAAAACGCGCGCATCGGCCGCGGCGTTCGGATCTGCAACGAGCGGGGCGTGCAAGAGGCGGACGGCGACGGCTGGGCCATTCGCGACGGCATCGTGGTGGTCGAGAAAAACGCTGTCCTGCCCGATGGCACGGTGATCTGATCGTTTCGGCAGGACCTTCTCCCTACAGTCCGTAGGGAGCTTTCCAGAGAGGATCAGGAGGCTGGAAATCTGTTCTGTCTGTCTCGCCAACTGCTTGAATAGTTGTTCAGATATTGTTTTAAATCATTGCTTGTAAAGGAGTTTAGTAGCGGTCATACTGAGCACGGTTGAAGGGAGGGTGTCGCGTGAGCAAGCGCATGTTGGTTCTGACGGCGGTCTTCGGGTGGTCCCTTTCGGCGGCGGGCGCAACGGAGCCCGAGAGCGCGACGGCACGGGTCGAATCCGTTCAGTTGGCAGCGGTTGCCTCGTCGCCGGCGCTCCAGGCGCGACTGCACGAGGCGGCTTTCAAGGGGGCGGAAGCGAGGTCCGAGGCCGCGGCCATCAACCCCTACGTCGAGTGGCAGAGCGAAGGATTGGGCTCGGATCGCACTCTCAACGCCCAGGACAGCCTGCGCATTGGCACGCCGTTCAATTTCTTCGGTCAGATGGGACCGGCCCGCGACCTCGCGCGAACGACCAAAGAAGGCCTGGAGGTGATCCAACAGACGGCCGTGTGGTCCACGGCCGTCGAGGCAACTCGACGTTGGCTCGATCTCGCGGCCGCGATGGAGCGGCTGCAGGTGCGGCGGGCTCGGCTCGAACGTCTCGACACCGCGCTGGCCCTCCTCGAGGCCCGCCATCAGCTGGGTGAGGTGGCGGGCACAGAGGTGGCTCAGCTCGACCTCGAGCACACCGATGCGGCATCGCTGGTGGCGGCGGCCCACGCCCACGTGGAGGGACTTCGACAGGCGGTCGCCGAGCTCTGTGGCGCCGGGTATCCGGACCCTCGCCCAGGCGATCTCAAGGCCCTTGCCGCGGCGACGCGATCCCCCGATTCGAGTGAAATCTACCACGAGGCGCTGGCTTTGGGCGTGCCGATGCAAGACGCCAATACCGAGGCCGATATCGAGAGTGCAAGGGCGCGGATGGCGGCGGCCACGGCGTGGGGTCGGCCGTTGATCGAGGCGGAGTGGGAGCACTTTCCGGACATCGGTCCCATTCCGGGTTATGACGCCTGGGGTTTCCGAATCGCGGTGCCCCTGCCACTGGGGAGTGCCGGCGCCCGGCAGAGGGCCGCGGCGCGAGAGCGTGAGGCGTTTGCGATGGCGTCCAGACAATCCGCGGCACGCACGTCGTTGAGCCGCGCCCGGGCGGCATTAGCGGTGGCCGAAGGTGCGGAGGCGCGTCTCATCACGGTCGACTCGGCCGTGAGGGAGCTGCCCCGTATCGAAGAATCCCTGTTCGCACAGTTTCGTCTGGGGGCGCTGACCTATCTCGAGTACGTGTACGGCATGGTGCGTCACGATGATCTGCTGTTGACGGCCATCGATGCCCACGCTGACCTGCTGCTTGCACGGTTGCAGCTGAGCTACCAGCTGAACGACCCGTCGGTCTTTCCGACCGCGACATTTTCGACCGGGGAGGACTCATGATTCGGTACCTAGCCTACATTTTCTTGATGATAGGGCAGACTGTCGGCGCTGCCGACGTCGTGCGCTTGTCCGCCGAACAGCGGGCTCGGGCCGGGATCGAGGTGGCGGAGGTGACGGAAGCGGATGTCGGCAGCCGATTGCAGGCCGTGGGCATGGTGGTGAGGTCTCCGGGCTCGACCCTGACCATCAAGACCATTGCCGGAGGCCGGTTGGAGT
>JAIVTZ010000691.1:0-2365 GCA_049188105.1 Deltaproteobacteria bacterium
AAGCGGTCCTCCGCTGCCGCCAGCGATCTTCATCGGCAGGGCGATCACCAGGAAGCCGGTCTCCGGGAGTTGATCGAGATTGGCGAGGTTCTCGAACGCGGGGATGTCGGCCGCAAAGAGCACCCGGTGGGACTCGAAGTGGGTCGATTGGCCGTAGTCGATGCTTGGAGTTTGAAGCCCTCCACCGTCGGCCAGTAGATGGTGTCCTCAGCAAAAAAGAGTGAGAAGTGCGGGTTAGAGGAATCGCTCGTGCTGAGACGGTTACTCTGAAGGCTCTCCGACAGAATCCGAAAATCGTCGAAATAGTCGACCCTGGCAGCCAAAGCCGAGAAAAGTGCACTCCACCGGTGGCATAATTGGACATTGTAATGAGCGATGACGAAAATACACGGCCCGTTCACGAGTCCAGCGATCCGGCCGACTCCTTCGGCAGCCAGAAAACGGCTTCGATGGTGTCGCTCACACAGGGTATGGTTTTCGGCAGATACAGGATTGTTCACCGGATTGGCAGCGGTGGCATGGGAACGGTGTACCTCGCCTTCGATCCCACCTTGGACCGCAAGGTCGCTCTCAAGGTGCTGCACGAGAAAGTGGCGAGCGCCGACACCGAACAACGGCTCATGCGAGAGGCACAGGCCATGGCGCGCCTCAACCATCCCAACGTTGTCGCTGTCCACGACGCCGGCATGGAGGATGGTCGCCCGTACGTTGCCATGGAATACGTCGAGGGCTACGACCTCCGCAGGTGGCTGCAGAAGGAGAAGCCAAGCTGGGGCGAGATCGTCGATAGGTTCGTGACGGCCGGCGCGGGGCTGGCTGCTGCGCACTCTGCGGGCCTGGTCCACCGCGATTTCAAACCGAGCAACGTGATGGTCGGTCATGACGGCCGGGTCCGGGTCACCGACTTCGGCCTCGCCCGCGCCGCGGAGGCGGGAGATTGGGATACCCGGGGGACAACACCGGAATCCCTCACGATGCCGGTGGCCGACGCAGACTTCTCGTCGCCGCTGGAGACGCCGCTGACACAAGCCGGCATGGTGTTGGGCACCCCGACCTACATGGCCCCGGAGCAGGCACTCGAAAGCCGCGCCGATCATCGCTCCGACCAGTACGCCTTCTGCGTGTCCCTGTACGTCGCTCTGTTCGGGCAGCATCCGTTGGGTGAGATTTCGAGCCTCCCCGACTTCGTCGTCCAGCTCGAGACCGGCGATGTCAAACCGCCCCCAGCGGACCACCCGGTTCCCGGCCGAATCGTGGCCGCCATCATGAAGGGATTGAGTCGATCGCCGGAGGACCGTTTCGCGGACATGGACACACTCCTCGACACCCTGCGCCTCGATCCGGCACGACGACGAAAACGATGGCTCGTCGCCGGCCTCGGCGTCGCAGCGGTGGCACTGACCGCCGTCGGCATCTTCAGCTACACCGCCTATCGAAGGCAGCTCTGTAGGGCGGGCGAGTCACATGTTGCGGCGGTCTGGAACGCTGATCGTCGGGCGCAGCTCGAGGAACACTTCGTCAGTGTCGCCGAAGGTTTCGGGCGTGATGCGGTTGCGGCTGTGGCATCGCGGCTCGACGACTACGCCGACCGCTGGGCCACGGTCCACCGCGAGGCGTGCGTGGCGACCCGAATTCGCGGGGAGCACTCCGAGGCCCTTCTCGATCGGCAGATGGCATGTCTCAACCGCCGCCTGCGCGAGACGGACCACCTGCTGGCCCTGCTTGCGACGGGCGATCGCGACCTCGCGACGTCCGCTCTCGAGGCCGTGGTCGGTCTTGATGCGCCCGAGGTATGTGCCGATTCGACGGCCCTGGTGGAACGCCTGCCGATACCCCAAGACGAGACGACCCGCGCAGCCCTCACCGAGCTGGAGGACCGTCTCGCGGCGGCCAACGCCGAGAAGCTGGCGGGCGATTACGAGACCGCCCTGGAAAGGCTCACCGAGCTGGCCCCACGGGCGCGCGAGCTGGGCTACCCGCCGACGCTCGCCGAGGTCATGATTGTCAAGGGTTACATCGAGGCCGAGCTCGGTCAGGCGGAAGACGCCGAGCGCTCCTTGCGCGAGGCGTTCGGAGCGGCCGAGCAGGGCCGCGATGACCGAGCGGGTGCGGTGGCCGCCAGCAATCTGATGTGGGTCACAGGGTACCTCCAGGGCCGGTTCGAAGAGGCCGAACGATGGAGCGATCTCGCGGCGGCCAAGATCGAGCGCCTCGGCGGTGACGAGCGGGTGGCGGCGGACTTCGCCGACACCCGGGCGAGCGTGCTGATCAAGGCTGGAAGGTATCGCGAGGCCATCGAGCTCCAGGAGCACGCCCTCGAGCTCCACTCCAGGGTCAACGGTCCGGAGAGCCTGGACGTGGCGCT
>JAIVTZ010000692.1:0-2353 GCA_049188105.1 Deltaproteobacteria bacterium
ATTTCTGCCCGCAGCGCTTATCCCGGTCTTCTCACCGGGTGTTTACTGCGGGCGGCATTGTATGCCGCCCCTACCGACCGGTTGACGAAACGTGGTGTGGGGGCAGGATATATCCCGCCCGTGTGGAAAAGTGGCGGGCATCAATGAAGCGCCACAGTAGCGAGTTGCCAGATATGCGGCCTAGCTACCCGCCCCGCGGCGGGCGGTCGAGAGCGAGGCCGCCCGTGGTCCGGATCTCGTCGAGGGTCTTCCGATAGAGGGCGAGGCGCGCCGACTCGATGCCGCCCCATGTGGTGGCCGCGATCACGTTACCGCCGAGGCCCTCGAGGCTCATCACATCGAGGGTGTACACCAAGTCAGGGTGGGGATCGACAAGGGTCACCCATTCCTGCCGCTCGGGTTCGATCCGCCACAGATCGCCTTCGCCCGGGGAGAGCCCGTCGAGCACGAGCTGGTCGAACTCCTCCACCAGCCACGGCTCGTCGTCGCCCGGTCGCAGGAGCGCGGCGCGGAAGTGGATCAGCCAGATCACCTGGTCGGTGTTGTTCTGGACCTTGAACTCGACTATCGGCCATTCGAGGAAGCCGCGGTTCTTTTTGTAAACCCGGCTTGCCTTGAGGTCGAAGGCGTCGAGGACATCGCGGTTCGTATCCGAACCCTCGCGCTCCTTCTCGAGCTCGGTCACAGCGCCCTGCACCTCTTCCAAACGCCGTCGGAGCGCTTCCGCGAAGACGTCCTCCACCGTCATTCCGGCGAGCGGCCGATACAGGGCGAGAACGATTCCCGGATGTGTCGCTTGTGCTTCCTCGTTCAGCAGCGCTCCCCCACCCACGAGGTAGGTCAGGGCCTCGTCGAACCGGTTGCGCTCGTCGAGCTCCAACGGTTCACGAAGCGCTGAGAGGGCTTTCTCGAGCTTGTCGAGGCTGGAGGTGTCCAGGGTCTTCGGCCCGCACCCCGCCACCACCACCGCCAACGTCACCACAGCACAGCGCCAAACCCAGGGCCTCGTGTCGCGCCTCATAGCCCCCTCACCCCAATCTGGTTGCCCCATTCCACTGTAGCATCGCGGATTCGCCGTTTTAGACACGGCTTGTCTCTCATCCCGCCTGGTCCCCCTTGTGAGATCGCCGGGTTCGGGTTAGGGTGGCCGCCATGAAATACAGCATTCTTCTCGTCGTTTTCGTCCTATTGTGCACCGTGACCGGTCGCGCCCAGAACATCGAAACACCCGCGGATGTCGCCGCCCCACCCGAGGACGCCACCTGCACCGACAGCGGTCTGTGCTCCAAGGTGCTCGCGGCCGGCACCGGTGACGTACATCCCGACGCATGGGACAAGGTCACCGTCCACTACTCCGGCTGGACCACCGACGGCCAGCTCTTCGACTCCTCACTGAAGCGTGGTCAGCCGGCGACCTTCCCTCTCAACCGGGTCATTCCCGGTTGGACCGAGGGCGTCCAGCTGATGGTGGTGGGCGAGAAACGCCGCTTCTGGATTCCGGTCGAGCTCGCCTATAACAACATGCCCGGCAAACCCGCCGGCATGCTGGTCTTCGACATCGAGCTTCTCGAAATCCAGGACCAGCCCGCGCCGCCTCCGCCGCCGCCGACACCGGAGGACGTTGCCGGGCCTCCCGAGGATGCTCAGAAGACCGCGAGCGGGCTCGCGACCAAGATCCTGAGTCCCGGCGTCGGCACCGAACACCCCAAGGCTGACTCCAAGGTCACCGTTCACTACTCCGGCTGGACCACCGACGGCAAGCTCTTCGACTCCTCGGTGGTGCGCGGCGAACCCATCACATTCCCCCTCAACCGGGTGATTCCCGGTTGGACCGAGGGCCTCCAGCTGATGGTGGCGGGCGAGAAGCGCCGCCTCTGGATCCCCGAGGATCTGGCCTACAAGGGCGCGGCCGGCGCACCCGCCGGGATGCTGGTCTTCGACGTCGAGCTGATCTCCTTCGAGTAGGGAGAGCCGGGCGGAAGCATTTCCGGAACCCGGCGGTTTTCCCTTTGAGATCACGGTCATCGAAGGGAACGCTCATGCCACAACCGGAAAAGCACGTATTCATCTGCCTCAATCAGCGTCCGCCCGGGCATCCGAAAGGATCCTGCACCGAACGCGGCGCCCAGGACCTGCTGATGGAGTTCGGTCGCCTGATAGAGGAGCGTGAGGCCTGGGACCGGGTCGCCGTCACCAGGACCAGCTGCCTGGGGCCATGCGAGCTCGGGCCCACGGTGCTCGTCTACCCGGACGGCGTCATGTACGTGGGAGTCAAAACCGAGGATGTAACCGAGATCTTTGATGAGCACCTTCTCGGCGGCCGCGCAGTGGAACGGCTCAAGGCGCCGCCCGA
>JAIVTZ010000693.1:0-2351 GCA_049188105.1 Deltaproteobacteria bacterium
GCTCGGCCTCGACGTGGCGCGGTCGAGGGCCATGTCGGGTGGAAAGAAGGTGCTCGTTGTGGGTGTCGAGCTGCTGACCCGGCTCATGGACTGGAGCGACCGCACGACCTGCGTGCTCTTCGGCGATGCAGCCGGCGCCGCGGTCGTCGGGCCGACCGGGGAGGGGGGCAGCGAGCTCCTCGCCTTCACCGCCGGCACCGATGGCTCGCAGGCGGAGATCCTCGGTCTCGAGGCCGGCGGCACGCGGCGACCGTTCACGCTCGAGGGGGCGCAGCGGGGCGAGCACAAGGACATCGTGATGAAGGGCCGGGAGGTCTTCAAGGAGGCGGTGACCCGGATGGCGGCGGCCTCTCGCGAGGTCCTCGCGCAGGCCGGCCTCGGTGTGGACGATCTCGCGCTGGTGGTGCCCCACCAGGCCAACCTGCGGATCATCCTCGCCCTCCAGAAACTGCTCGAGATTCCCGACGACAAGCTTGCCGTCAACGTCCAGGACTACGGCAACACGGGCTCGGCCTCGGTGCCGCTCGCCCTATGGGAAGCCCGCAAAGAGGGCCGGGTTTCCAGGGGCGACCTGGTGCTTCTGACCGCCTTCGGCGCCGGCTTCCACTGGGCCGCAATGCTTCTGCGGCTGTAATCCAGAAGGAACTCCACCTCGGGGTATTGACACGGCGCGGCGGAAGCGCGACCCTGCGCGCATGAATACGACGACGGACCTCGAAAGTCTCCGATTCGACCGCGCAACATTTGGCATCGAGAGCGACTTCGCCGTGATCGGCGACGGCGGTCTCGGCGGCAAGGCCGCGGGTCTTCGCCAGATCCGCGAGGAGATCCTGCCGCGATTCGACGCCGGTGAATTCGACGGTGTCACGGTCGAGGTGCCGCGGGCGGTGGTGATCGCGACCGGCGTCTTCTCGGATTTCATGGACCGCAACCGCTTGTGGGACGTGGCGTTGTCCGGTTCGCCGGACAACGAGATAGCTCAGGCGTTTCAGCGCGGTGAGCTGCCACCGGACGTGCGCGAGGAACTGCACCACCTGCTCGACGTCATGCGCGCGCCGCTGGTCGTCCGACCGTCGAGCTTTCTCGAGGACGCCGAGGAGAGGGCTTTTGCCGGCATCTTCACATCGAAGCTGATAGCCAACTCCGACGCCGATGACGAGACCCGATATCGCCGCTTGTCGGGGGCGCTGAAGCTGGCGTGGGCGTCGACCTTTTCCGCCGGCGCAATGACCTCACGCCGTGCGGCGGGCCTTGCGGACGACGCCGAGAAGATGGCGGTGGTGGTGCAGGAGGTGTTCGGCGAACGCTATGACGGGCGCTTCTACCCGACGATCTCGGCAGTCGCCCGATCGTACAATCACTACCCGGTGCCGGGGAACGAGCGCGAGGACGGCGTGGTGTCGCTGGCCCTCGGGCTCGGGAAGACGATTTCAGACGGCGACCACGTGTGGAGCTACGGTCCGCACCGGCCGACCGCACCCCCTCCATACAAGAGCACGGGTGATCTTCTCAAGTACACGCAGAACGCGTTCTGGGCGATCAATGTCGGCGATCCGCCGCCCCCCGACCCGCTGCGGGAAACCGCCTGCCTCGTGCGGTCGGGCCTCAAAGATGCGGAGGAAGACGGCACGCTCAAGTTCCTGGCGTCCACCTATGACGCCGAGTCGGACCGGCTGCGGTCCGGTCTGGAAGGGCGCGCGCCGCGGGCCCTGACCTTCGCGCCGCTCCTCGAGTCGCGCTCGATCGAGTTCACGCCGGTGCTCGAACGGCTGCTCGAGCTCTCGTGCAACGTGGTCAACGGCGAGGCCGAGATCGAGATTGCCGCCATCCTCGACCCCGATCACGGCGTGCCGCTGCGTCTTGCTTTCGTCCAGTTGCGGCCGATGCTGACGCCAAGCGAGCGCTCACCGGTGGAGGAGGGCGACCTCGCGGCCGGCGATATCGTCGTCGCCTCGGACAACTGCCTCGGCCAGGGCTCGCGCGACGATCTCACCGACGTGGTCTACCTCAGACCGCAGTACTTCGACCGCGGGCTGACGCGGATGATGGCGTCGGAGCTCGACGCCGTCAACCGGGGGCTGGTCGAGGAGGGACGGCACGGCATCTTCATCGGCCTCGGCCGGTGGGGGACCACCGACGACCGTTTTGGCGTGCCGGTCAAGTGGGGGCAGATCTCGGCCGCTCGGGTGATCGTCGAGGCGACGCTGCCCGAGGCGCCGACCAGCCTCAGCCACGGCACTCACTTCTTCCACCGGCTGCTGAGCAACCAGGTGCTCTACATGTCGGTGGAGCCGGACGGCAGGGGGAGTATCGACTACGACTGGCTCGACGAGCAGGAGGCAATCTGGGAG
>JAIVTZ010000694.1:0-2333 GCA_049188105.1 Deltaproteobacteria bacterium
AACTAAGAACTCAAAACTCTCCCGGGGATGAGTGGGCGGAAACTCAAAACTCAAAACTAAAAACTCAAAACTGAATGGGGTGGGCGGCATTCCGAATTCCGAATTCCGAATTCCGAATTGGTCATTCCTGATCCCGCCGCTGTTGAAAACTCGCGCCATATCCTCTAGTCTCCCGATAACCGGCGGCGACGCTGTTGTCGGTACCGTGACAGAGCGATTGCGCCGGGGGTCGCCCCGGCATTTTGCGATCCGGCGAGGTGGAGTGGATGAATTTCGTCGAAAAACTCATGGGTGTCATTTTCGGCACCAAGCACGAGCAGGACATCAAGCGCATGAAACCGATCGTCGAGGCGATCAACGCTCGGGAAGCCGAGATCGAGGCGCTTGATGATGCCGAGTTACGTGGCCGGTTTTCGGTCATTACGGACCGGGTACAGGCGGCAACGAAAGACCTTCCAAAGGATGCCCGCGAGCGCAGCGTGTTGGTGCAGAGCGTCCTCGACCCAGAGCTCGAGGAGGTCTTCGCACTGGTCCGTGAGGCGAGCAAGCGAACACTGGGCATGCGTCATTTCGACGTTCAGCTGATGGGCGGGCTGGTGCTCCACGAGGGACGGATTTCCGAGATGCGCACCGGGGAGGGAAAGACCCTGGCGGCGACCCTGCCGATCGCGCTCAACGCCCTGACGGGACGCGGCAGCCATGTGGTGACCGTCAATGATTACCTCGCGCGTCGCGATGCCGAATGGATGGGCCAGATTTACGAGTTTCTCGGGCTCTCCGTCGGCTGCATCCAGAACCAGATGAACGATGTCGAGCGCAAGGAAGCCTACGCTGCCGACGTCACCTATGGCACCAACAACGAGTTTGGCTTCGACTACCTGCGCGACAACATGAAGTTCGATCTCGAAAGAATGGTGCAACGGGAGCACGTCTACGCGATCGTCGACGAGGTGGACTCGATCCTGGTCGACGAGGCGCGGACGCCGCTCATTATCTCCGGTCCCTCTGAGGTTTCGGTCGATCTCTACTACAAGGTCGACGTCATCGTCCCGCGGCTGACCAAGGGCGAGGAGATCGAGGACAAGCACGGCAACAAGGAGACGACGGGAGATTACCTGGTGGATGAGAAGGCGCAGACCGCCTCGCTCACCGATCAGGGCATGGCACGGGCCGAAAAGCTGCTCGGGGTTGACAATTTATACGACCCCTCCAACATCGAGATCCTGCATGCCGTCAACCAGGCGCTGCGCGCCCACACCCTCTTTCAACGCGACAAGGAGTACATCGTCAAGGATGGCGAGGTCACCATCGTCGACGAGTTCACAGGCCGCTTGATGTCCGGCCGCCGCTGGTCGGACGGCCTCCACCAGGCGGTCGAGGCCAAGGAGAAGGTCAAGATCCAGTCGGAGAACCAGACCCTGGCCACGGTCACCCTGCAGAACTACTTCCGAATGTACGACAAGCTCGCGGGGATGACGGGAACCGCCGAGACTGAGGCTGAGGAGTTCGAGAAGATCTACGGCCTCGACGTGTCGGTGGTCCCGACCAATCAACCGATGATTCGCGCCGATCACGCGGACGTGGTCTACAAGACCGAGAAGGAGAAGTTCCGGGCGGTAATCGACGAGATCCAGGAGTGCAACCAGAGCGGGCAGCCGGTATTGGTGGGCACAGTCTCGATCGAAAACTCCGAAAAGCTGTCGACGCTCCTGAAGAAACGCAAGATCAAGCACGTGGTCCTCAACGCCAAGTACCACGAGCGGGAGGCTGACATCATCGCCCAGGCGGGCCGCTTTGGGGCGGTGACCATTGCCACCAACATGGCGGGACGCGGCACCGATATCGTCCTCGGCGGCAACCCTGAAGGGCTCGCCGCGATCGAGGCCGACCCGGCCGCCGACCCGGAGGAGCACGCCGCGGCGATAGCTCGGTACGAGGCCGGCTGCGTGGAGGAAAAGCAGCAGGTGATCGACGCCGGTGGACTCCACATCCTCGGCACCGAGCGCCACGAGTCCCGCCGCATCGACAACCAGTTGCGCGGTCGTTGCGGTCGCCAGGGCGATCCGGGATCGTCCCGCTTCTTCCTCTCGCTCGAGGACGATCTGATGCGCATCTTCGCCTCCGACTGGGTGCGCAAAATAATGGACCGGCTCGGGATGGAGGAGGACATTCCCATCGAGTCGAAGATGGTCTCGAAATCCATCGAAAGGGCACAGACCCAAGTCGAGGGTCGCAACTTCGAGATTCGCAAGCACCTCCTCGAGTACGACGACGTCATGAACAAACAGCGTGAGGCCGTGTACCGCCTGCGGCGCCGGATTCTCGAGGGGCTC
>JAIVTZ010000695.1:0-2327 GCA_049188105.1 Deltaproteobacteria bacterium
TTGAGAGTTAAGAGTTTTGAGTTTTGAGTTTTGAGTTAAGAGTTTTGAGTTTTGAGTTCTTAGTTTTGAGTTTTGAGTTCTTAGTTTTGAGTTGGACGTGATGTTAGCTAATACCTAATACCTAACACCTAATACCTATTTTCCGGCGAAGCCGGAAAATACCTGGAGGACAATCATGGGTCTTGACTGGATGCCGAGGGACGACGAGCTGAAGGACCACGGTGTCGGAGGCGAGCAGTACTGGGGAAACCACGACGACCCGCCATGCACCGTGTACGAAAAGAAGCCGCTGCGCAGCCCGGAGGGCGACGTCGTCGACGGTCTGTACACGGCATGGATCACGCTCAACAACCCGCGCCAGTACAACTCCTACACCACCGAGATGGTGAAGGGGGTGATCGCCGGCTTCGCCAACGCCTCGCTCGACCGCAGCGTGGTGGCGGTGGTCTTCACCGGCGCCGGCGACCGCGCTTTCTGCACCGGCGGCAACACCAAGGAGTACGCCGAGTACTACGCCCGGCGGCCGCACGAGTACGGCGAGTACATGGATCTCTTCAACGCCATGGTTGATGCCATCCTCAACTGCAAGAAACCGACCATCTGCAGGGTCAACGGAATGCGGGTCGCGGGCGGCCAGGAGATCGGCATGGCCTGCGACCTCGCGATCGCCTCGGACCTCGCGATCTTCGGTCAGGCGGGGCCGCGGCACGGCTCGGCCCCGGACGGCGGTTCGACCGATTTCCTGCCGTGGTTTCTGTCGATGGAGGACGCGATGTTCAACTGCATCTCGTGCGAGATGTGGTCGGCTTATAAGATGAAGCTCAAGGGTCTGATGACGAAGGTGGTTCCGGTGCTTCGTCAGGGTGATGAGTACGTGCGCAACCCGTTGGTTATCACCGATCGCTATGTCGATGACGGTGAGGTCGTGTATGGCGAGATGAAGACCGGCGCCGACGCCAAGGCCGCCCGCGCTCAGATCAAGGAGCTGCCGGTTGATTTCGAGCTCCTCGATGGCGCGGTGGAGGAGATGGTGTGGCGCTTCACCAATCTCTTCCCTGGTTGCCTGCAGAAGTCGATCGACGGGATCCGCGCCAAGAAGAAGTTCTTCTGGGACCAGACCAAGCTCGCCAACCGCCACTGGCTGGCCGCGAACATGTCCGGAGAGGCCCTCCTCGGCTTCACCGCCTTCAACAACCGCAAGCTGACCGGGGTCGATGTCATCGACTTCGTGAAGTACCGCCAGCTCCTCGCCAGGGGTGAGATCCTCGACGAGGCTCTCTTCGAGCAGGTGTTGGCGCCGCCGAAGCCGGAAGACGAATAGTATTGAGCATGCGTGACTTCGACTTCGTCGAGCCCGCCAGCGTGCGCGAGGTCTGCGCCCTGCTCGCGGAGGACCCCGAGGGGAGCGCGGTCTTTGCCGGCGGCACCGATATTTTGGTCGATCTCAAGGCGGGGTTGAAGCACTACCGCCGGCTGGTGTCGCTCGGACGGATTGACGAGCTGCGCGCCGTCGAGCTTGCCGCCGACGGCGCACTTCGGATCGGCGCCACGACGACAATCAACATGGTGGCCCGTCACGATGGAATTGCGGAGCGATTCCCGGGCATCAACGACGCCGCGATGTCACTCGCCGCCGAGCAGGTGCGCAACCAGGCGACGATCGCCGGCAATCTGTGCATGGCGGTGCCGTCGGCCGACATGGCGCCGATCCTGCTCGCCCACGACGCCACCATGCTGGTGGTTTCGCCGGCGGGGGAACGTGGAATTCCGCTGCGCGAGTTCTTCGTCGGACCGCGCGAGACCGTGCTCGAGAAGGCCGAAGTGGTGGTGGCGATCGAGGTGCCGCCGCCCGCGCCGGGCACCGGCGACGCCAGCCTCCGACAGGGCGGGCGGGTCTCGCTGTCGTTGCCGATGGCCGCGGCCGCGGCGGTTGTGGTGATGGACGGAGAAATATGCCGGAAGGCGACGGTGGCTCTCGGGGCGGTGGCACCGACCCCGATCCTGGCGACCGCCGCGGGCGAGGCGGTGGTGGGTAAGATTCTGAGCGAAGATGTGCTGCGCGAGGCCGGCGAGCGGGCAGCCGAGGCGGCAAGGCCGATCGACGACATCCGGGCAACCAAGAAGTATCGACTGGAGCTGGTCAAGGTGCTGACCCGGCGGGTGCTACAAGCAGCGGCGGACAGGGCGTAGGAGCAATTTTGAATTCTCAATTCTCAATTCTCAATTCTCAATTTCCGTCCAACCCTCCGGGAGGTCCAGGGCGGGTGCGCGGCAAATTCGAAATTCGAAATTCGAAATTCGAAATCCGAATCGGAAAAACTAGCCAG
>JAIVTZ010000696.1:0-2321 GCA_049188105.1 Deltaproteobacteria bacterium
TGGTGAGGTCGCGACATGGGGGGGCCGGCGCCGCGCCGCCCGCGCGGGGTGGTGCGCTCCACCGGCCCGCCCGCCACATGGCCGGCGGGACGCCTGCCCCACAAGGGCTCCGGGAAGTTTTGTGGGGCAGGCGTCTCGCCTGCCGAGCGGGGTGGGGGAATGCAATACTGGTCGCGAAATGACCCAGCCCAAGAATCCTGCCCCATTGGCTCCGGATCGGATCGTCGATCCGCGCTCGTTACCGATCGCCGAACCTCGATCGAGGGGAGACCTTCCTCACATATCCAAAGAGGGATGCACGTACTTCGTGACCTTCTGCCTCGCTGATGCTGTGCCGGATCACCTCAGGCGCAGGAGAGAGATCGAAGATGCCGAGACTTCTATGGAGGTTGTCGAGCGCCATGATCCGGAGCCGTCTGTCGGGAGCCGCATCCTCGGGCGCAGCGGCATCGCCTCGCTCGTAGAGGGGGCAATGCTCCATTTTCAGGGGGACCGGTACGCGCTCAGCGCCTGGTGTGTGATGCCGAACCACGTCCATGCGGTACTGACACCGTATTCGAGCTACAGCCTGTCGGAGATTCTCCACTCGTGGAAGTCGTATTCGGCCCATCAGATCAACAAGATTCTCAAGCGTGACGGAAAGCTATGGGACGAGGAGTCATTCGACCATCTCGTTCGTAATGAGCGGGCGTTTGAGCAGTTCGTGGCATACACGGAAAACAACCCGGTTACCGCCGGGTTGTGTGATCGTCCTGAGCTTTGGCTCTATAGCAGCGCGCGGTACCGGCCCGATATCAAGTGAACACCACCCACCCGACTGGCAGGCGGGACGCCTGCCCCACAAGGGCTCCGGGTAGTCTTGTGCGGCCGGGACGGCCGCACCACAATGGCGGTGAGTGGGCGGCAATCGTTCTCGGGGCTACTCTCCGCCCAGAAAGATCTCCGTATCAACAACCTTCGCATAGGTCCCGTCGAGGGTTGCGAGCGTCGACGTGTGGACATCGGCGGCGGGTACCGTCCGGTCGCCGTACTTCAGGTCCCGCGTCGCGCAGGCGTCGCCGATGACCACACACTCGAAACCGAGGTCGTGCGCCGCCCGTGTGGCGGCCTCGAGGCACATGTGAGTTTGCATGCCGACGATCACCAGCCGCTCGACGCCGATCTCCTTGAGGTGGGCCAGTACCTGGGTGCCGTTGAAGCAGCTGACCTCGGTCTTGGTGAAGACCTTCTCGCCCTCTATCGGCGCGACGCTCGCGTGGATCGAACCACCGGGCTCGAAATCGTGGCGGACGTGAACGACCGGCTTGCCCTCGGCCCGAAACGCCGCGAGCACCCGCCTGGCATTCTCTGCCGCGGCCTCGGGTTCGACCAACGGCACCTTGCCGCCGGGGAAGTAGAAGTCCTGGATGTCGATGATGAGCAGGGCGGTGGCGGGCTCGGACGCGAAGAGCGGCGCAGCGATCGCAGCGCACAGCACCAGAATCATCGTCGCCTTCATGTTTCCTCCTATGCGGGCTTCGGCAAGCCCTCCATCACTGCGATCGAGCGCTCCATGACCTCGGGCGGCAGCGGGTAGTTTTCGAGCTCTCCGGCGAAGAATGCCTGGTATCCGGCGAGGTCCATCAGGCCGTGCCCCGAGTAGTTGAAGATGATGGTCTTCTCCTTGCCCTCTTCTGTGGCCTTCTTGGCCTCGTCGATGACATCCTGACGACCGGTGCCACCATGTCCGGTTGCGCCGCCGCACTCTCCGACGCCGGTGCTCTCGCGGTATCTGCGATCACGGTGGCGCGTGACCGCTGACCAGACCGCGCACCCGCTCGGGCACAAGGTCACACCGCGCGGAAGACGGTGCCATCGGTCCTGAACAGCAGCGACGTCCGGCAGCTGCAAAGCGGTGCCTGCTGTGCCTAGAATCAGTCCAAAAGCGGAGGTGCTGCTGGTGCGTATCACGATCAGAGGCAAGAACCTGACCGTCTCAGAGGAGGACCGCGCTTATATCGAGCGGAAGATGCAGCGGCTCGATCGGATGCTTGACGATCGCAGCGAAGCCGAGGTGGAGCTCCGCCTCGAGGGCAATCGCAAGGTCGATGACAGCCATATCGTGGATGTCACGTTGTCGATCGACGGACAGCCGCTCCGCGGACAGGCAGCCTCGACGTCCTTCAAGGTTGCTGCCGATGATGTCATCGACAAGCTCGAGCGACGCACCGTCGAGCACCGCGAGCGACCCCGTGATCGGCGGCGCTCCGAGCAGGCACGCTACAACGAGGCGGCCGCTGAGGGAGAGATCGTCGAGGCAGCCGATGATGGCGGCGAGAGGC
>JAIVTZ010000697.1:0-2320 GCA_049188105.1 Deltaproteobacteria bacterium
TGCCCGCGGATAGGCTCGTGGCGGGGCGCGAGGGAGGGTGAATTTCGGATTTGCCGACCGCCCTCAGGCACCTCCGCCGCACAACCGTTTCCGCACGCGCTTCCGGTGATGTTCCAGGCTGAAGCCAGGCCCTTCCGCCGCACCTTTCTGTGGGAAGTTGTGATGAAAATTCGAAATTCGAAATTCGAAATCCGAAATTCCTAATAGGTAAACCGCCCGACGATCTTGTTGAGCTCCTCGGCCATCGCCGCGAGCTCGTCGGCGCCTTCGTGCGAGGAGGCTGAAGCAACCGCGGTCTGCTGCACCGCGGCGGCGATACCCGCGATTCGCTCCGCAATCTCGCTTGACCCGGTGGCGGCTTCGGTGACGCTGTGCGCAATCTCGGCGGTGGTCGCCGTCTGTTCCTCGACACCGCTCGCAATCGTGGTCTGAATGTCGTGGATCTTGCGGATGATCTCCGAGATCTCGCCGATCGCTTCGCCCGCGACCTTGGTGTGAAGACTGATCGCCTCGGCGATGGAGCTGATCTCCTCGGTCGCCTGCGCGGTCTGGTTGGCGAGCTTTTTGACCTCGTCTGCAACCACCGCAAAGCCCTTTCCGGCCTCGCCTGCCCGCGCCGCTTCGATGGTGGCGTTGAGGGCGAGGAGATTGGTCTGCTCCGCAATGGCGTAGATGACCTTGACCACGTTGCCGATGGTGGTGCCGCTCTCGTCGAGCTGATCGAAGGTGGTCTTGGTTTCACGTCCGATCTCCACGGCCCTGGTCGCCACCTGCGCCGCATCCGACGCGTTGGCCGCGATCTCGCGGGTGCTGGCGTTGAGCTCCTCGGTGGCGGTGGCCACCGATTGCACGTTGGCGCTGACCTGCTCGGCCGCGGCGGAGACCATGCTCACCTGGGTCGATGTCTCCTCGTTGGCACTGGCGATTTGCTGGGAATGGTCCCGCATATCAGCCGACGCGGCAGTCAAGGCGTTGGCCTGATCGCCGATGCCGGCAATGTCCCTTCGAATCCCTTCGGCAAATTCGTTAAACGTCTCTCCAAGCTGCCCGATCTCGTCCGATGAGGTCACCTCCACACGACTCGTGAGGTCCGCCTCGCCGACGGCGATGTCCCGGAATCGTTCGAGGAGGCGGCGCAGAGGAGAGGTGACGATTCTTCGGCTCACCAGCAGGGTGAGCACGCTGATGAACATGATCGTGAACACTACAAAGAGGGCCGTCAGGAGGGCGCTCCGCCAAACTGGCGCCGAGAAGACTCGATCCGGGAGCAAGAGCCCGAGGGTCCAGTTGACGTACGGGGAGTCCGACTCGATCGCCGCCATCAACACCCGCATGCTTTCCCCTTGCCACGTGACCTCGCCTGGACTTCGGTCGCCTTCAAGCATCCGTTCGCTGAGCTCTTTGAAGCCTGCAGTCTCCTCGAACTGCGTGTCGAGGCGCTCGAGCATCGTCTCGATCTCCAGGTCGGTCGCGGTCAAGTAGATGATTTCCCCGCGGCCGTCCACCAGGAAGGCGGAGCCCTGGCCCTGGAACTGCACCTCGCCGACCATCTTGCCGACGGTGGTGAGCAGGACGTCGATTCCTCCGACACCGAGAAAGGTGCCGTCCTGGAGGTAGACGGTTTCCTGGATGACGACGTTCACCATCTTCGTCAGAAGATCGACGCTGGGAGACGCGAGGTAGAGCCTGTCCTCGGCCACCGCCTCGTGCCACCACGGGCGGTTCTTGATCAAATAACCCTGCTCTTCCACCCGCCCATACGGCATCTCGGGATTTCGGTTCGAAAAGTAGTCCTGGGTGTCGTTGTCGGCGAAGAACACCGCCTTGACCGAGGCATCGGAAGCCGCCAAGGCGTCGAAGTAGTCAATGATCCGGTTGTAGTCTGGATCGCCGAACACCGGTGCGCGGTGAGTGCGATAGCCGGTGAAGAACTCGAGAAGCGCGGGGTTGAGGTTGACAGCTTCGAGCATTCGCGCCCGCTCGGAGAAGAACCGCTCGATCTCCCCCGCTTTGGCCTCGACCACGCGCCCCGCTTCGGAGTAAATCTTCTGGCGCGTCACGTCGGCATTGCGGACCACAGCGACGGTCCCGAAGACCGCCAGCGCCGTCGCGATCGCCCCGCCCACGAAGATGATCAGCTTCTGGTTGATGTTCAGAGTCATAGTTCTCTCCTCAAGCTCATTCGGAAGCGCCCCCACCCCCATTCAAAAGTGTACCTCACAGGAAAAGGGTTAGGGGGTTAGGAGGTTAGGAGGTTAGGAGTTGAGAGTTGAGAGTTGAGAGTTGACGCGGACCTAAACTCTTAACTCTCAACTCATAA
>JAIVTZ010000698.1:0-2303 GCA_049188105.1 Deltaproteobacteria bacterium
GCTCGGAATCCGAACGCCTCACCGGCGAGCGCGACCAGCTCAAAGCGCTCTCGGAACGCGTCGGTGAGTTGACCGCACGTGTCGAGGCGCTGGCGGCGGGTTAAGGGCAAAGGCCCTAACTCTCAACTCTCAACTCTTAACTCTCAACCTTTCTGCCGACAACGGTGGCAGGCCGAAATCAATCGTCATATGATCGTTTCTGCACCTCCGGCAACGGTCTCCCCGGCGTCCACGGCACCCCGGCCGCCTCCATCCTCGTCTCCAGTGCCGGCAGATCGACGTCGACGAGCTGCCGCAGCCCGGAATGGATGTCTTCGAACTCCTCGGCGGCGATCTCGAGGGCGCGGCGGTGAGTCGCGGTCGGGCCGTAGTCGGACTGCCCGTCGGTAAATGAAGCCACCCGCAATCGCCACGCCACGGTCGGCACGCTCGGCTCGCCCATTGATCTACGGGAACGGTTCCCGGACAGCGCCTCATCGAGCTCGTACAGCCTCTGCTTGAGCGCCTCGAGCTCGCTGTCGAGCCCGCCCGGTTCGGTCTTCGATCGCGCCAGTGCCTTCTCGAGGTCATCAATGCTCTCAAACGTGAGCTCGATGACCTCGTCGGCGGCTGAGACTGCGCGCTGCAGCTCGGCGACCTCGCCCATGAAGAGAGCGGTGTCGGTCGGCGACGAACCCTCGAGAACCCCCTTGAAAACTCGCACCACCTCGAAGTCCACGGGACCGGCCAAATCCGTGACCTGCCCATCGGCCCTTTTCGACAGCGTGACCGAGTAGGCCCCGGGAGGCGCCATAAAGCCGCTGTCTCCGCGGTCGGGACGGCCCCGGCGGGCGGTCACCACCCTTTCGATGGCGCTGGTGGTCGGGTAACTGAGGTCCCAGGCGACGCGGTGAAAACCGGCCTTGGTCGGGCCTTCGATAATGCGCACGACCTCACCGCCGGAGTCTCGCACCGTCAGCAGCATGGCTGCCTCGGGCTGCCGCCGCTCGCGCTCGACCGCGTCGTAACCCGCGTACGGCGTGTCCTTCCACTCCTTCTCGAGCTTCTTCTCGGCCTCACGGCGCTGATCCTCGAGCGACTCGAAACCCTGTGCGAGGTGGTAGGTGAAGACCGCACCGAAGGGCGGGTTGTCGGCGATGTAATAGGCCGCTCCTTGCGAGGCCTGACCGCTCTGGCCGAGTGGACGGCGCTGGATGTACCACGGCGCGGTACGCACCGGGAAGAGAACGGCTTCCACGGCAAGGACCTCCTCGCTGATCTCCCTCAATGGCGTGTAGTCGTCGAGGACGTAGAAGCCGCGGCCGAAGGAGGCGCCGACGAGGTCGTTCTCACGCCGCTGGATGGCGAGGTCGCGGAAGGAGATGGTGGGCACGCCGCCGGTGAACCGGACCCACGTGCCGCCGCCGTCGACGGTGAAGAAGATCCCGAACTCGGTCGCGGTGAAGAGCAGGTCAGGCTTGACGTGGTCCTGGACCAGCCGCCACACCAGGTGGCTGTCGGGCAGATCACCGGCGATTGATTTCCAGCTGCGGCCGCGGTCAGAGCTCTTCATCAGGTAGGGCTTGAAGTCGCCGTTCTTGTGATTGTCGAACGCGGCGTAGACCGTGTCCGCCTCCGTCGGCGACGCCGACAACTGGTACATAAACACCGCCGCCCCGGGCAGGTCCTACTGCGTGGAGGCCGGCCTGCTCGATCCAGGCGCGTTGGATGTCCATGTTGCCGCTGATGGCCCGTACGGCTCCCGATCCGACGCCGTACTTTTATATGGCCTCTGCCGCTGCCTGTTTTAGCTTAGGGTGTGTCGCCAGTCCCAGGTAGTTGTTGGAGCCCAACATGATGACCCGGTGGCCATCCATGGAGACCACGGGGTCTTGGGCCGAAGCGATCATACGGAAGGCGCAGGTGCTGCGGCTGGCGATGGCGGGCGAGGACGGGCCCTACATGGTGCCGGTTAGTTTCGGCTATGACGAGGGGGCGCTCTTCGTCCACTGCGGGCCGGCGGGGAAGAAGGTCGACATGCTGCGCAAGGACCCGCGCGTCTGCTTCGAGTTCGACACCGACGTGGAGATCGCGCCGAAGGACAGCCCGTGCAAGTGGACGTTCAACTACCGCAGCGTGATCGGCTACTTTGCGCAAAGCATTATGAAAGACCTGCGGCTGGTTAGTGGCTATGACGTGCTGTATGGCAAGGTCAAGGCATTTGTCCAAGAAGAGCTGTTTGATCACCAGGTGGTACTCGAAGACCCAAATACCTTACGTAACCTATCAGAACTAGCCGCCACTAAGACGCTGCTCGAGGCCTT